>QZKE01000047.1 GCA_003598015.1 Actinomycetota bacterium
TCGAGCCGTAAGGCAGAGCCGGCGAAATTCCGGCACCGACGGTGAGAGTCCGGATGGGAGAAGACCTCCAGGCGGTCATCTACGGGCGCCGGGTATTCTCCCGGCGCCCGTTATTTTACGCAGACGAGACATCCCGGTCCTGCGATCCGGGAGAGGTGGAGATGAGTATGGAGTTCAGCGCCGAAGACAGGCGATGCATGAGGAAGGCGCTATCCCTGGCCGCGAGGGGAAAGGGGATGTGCCATCCCAATCCCATGGTGGGAGCGGTGGTAGTCAGGGATGGAGAGATAATCGGGAGCGGCTATCACCGCGGGCCGTTCACGCCGCACGCGGAGGTCGCAGCTCTACGGCAGGCCTCGGAGATGGCACGGGGGGCTGTCCTGTACGTGAGCCTGGAACCCTGTAATCACCAGGGAAGGACGCCGCCATGCACGGAAGCGATATTGCGGGCGGGGGTGGAGAGAGTGGTCATAGCGGCGCCGGACCCCAATCCAAACGTGGAAGGTGGGGGGGCTGATAGGCTTGCGCAAGCCGGCCTGCGCGTCGAACACGGGCTTCTGGCGGAGGAGGCATCACAGCTAAACGCTGCCTATGAGAGATATGTGCTCACCGGCAGGCCCCTGGTGACGGTGAAGATGGCGGCGACAGCTGACGGCAAGATCGCGGCACGCGGCGGCGCATCCAGATGGATAAGCGGCGAAAAGGCCAGGAAGATGGTGCATGCCATGCGGCGGGAGAGCGACGCGATCCTGGTGGGAAAGGGAACGGTTGCGGCCGATGATCCCGAACTGACCGTACGCATGGTCCCATTGCGCGGTGCCAGACCGCCCGCGCGCGTCGTAGTAGATACACGGCTGGAGCTCCCCCTCGGTTCCAGGCTGGCACAGGGAGGTGAACCCCGGGTGATAGTGGCCACAACGCCGGAACACGATCGCGGCAAGGCGGCCGCATTGACCGCGAGGGGGGTGGAGGTGATGGTGCTTCCCGGGCGCGACGGACGGGTGGACCTGGAGGGCCTGCTCGATGCGCTGGGCAGACAGGGCGTGGCGGATCTCCTCGTGGAGGGAGGCCCCACCCTGGTCGGCTCCCTGTTCGGGCAGGGCCTGGCGGATCGCCTGGCCCTGTTCATTGCGCCCAAAGTATTCGCGGATGGAGAAACGCCGGCATGGATAACCGGCAGGGAGGTCAACGACCCGGGGCAGGCGATACCCCTGAGGTGGGGTACGGCGCGCAGAGTGGGAGAGGACCTCCTGCTCGAAGCGGAGATGCGGAGACGGGAGTAGGGGATGTTCACGGGAATCATCGAAGAGGTGGGAAGCCTCAGGGATCTCAGATCACACGGGAACGGGGCGAGTATAACCGTATCCTGCCGGCATATATGGAAGGGACTGGATATAGGGGATTCTGTGGCGGTCAACGGCGTATGCCTGACCGTGGTGGGCAAGGGAGAAGGTTCTTTCGCCGCGGACATCAGCGGGGAGAGCATGCAGAGATCCAGCCTGGGCGGTCTCAAGCGGGGCATGCAGGTCAACCTCGAGAGGGCCCTGACCCTGAACTCGCGCCTGGGGGGGCATATCGTACAGGGGCACGTGGACGGGGTAGGCGTGGTCGTGGCCGTGAAGGAATCGCCGGAAGGAAGCGAATATACCTTTACGGCACCGGCGCAGATTGCGGGATACCTGGTGGAAAAGGGCTCGATAGCGGTGGACGGGATAAGCCTGACCATCAGCGCCCTGGGGGAAGATGAGTTCAGCGTGGCGGTTATCCCTCATACCGCCCGTGAGACAAACCTGAAGGGGATCAAGGCGGGAGACCCTGTAAACCTGGAGGTTGATATATTGGCGAAGTACGTGCGCAGGTACCTGGAGCGCGGTTTTCCCGGCGACGAAACGGCCGGAGAGGGCGGCGGCTCCTTCTACGAGAAACTGGTTGAGGGAGGGTTTGCGTGATGGAAGACGATACGCGTAAGGAAGAAGGCCCCTTCGACAGCATCGAGGAGGCGATCGAGGACATCCGCGAGGGCAAGATCATCATCGTGGTGGACGACGAGGATCGCGAAAACGAGGGGGATTTCCTCATGGCCGCGGCCAGGGTCACCCCCGACGCCATCAACTTCATGGCCAAGCACGGCCGCGGCCTGATCTGTATGCCTTGCCTGGGAGAACGGCTGGACGAGCTGAATATCCATCCCATGGTAAGCAACAATACCTCTACCCACGAGACCGCCTTCACCGTGTCCATCGGCGCAAAGGGGAAGATAACCACGGGTATCTCGGCTTATGACCGGGCAGTTACCATACAGACGGTGCTCGATCCCGCGACGCGGCCAGAGGATATTTCGCGCCCCGGGCACGTATTTCCCTTGCGCGCGAGAGATGGAGGGGTGCTCAGGCGGGCCGGCCATACGGAGGCGGCGGTGGACCTCGCACGCCTGGCCGGATTATTTCCGGCGGGTGTCATCTGCGAGATCATGAACGAGGACGGGACCATGGCCCGCGTGCCGCAACTGGCCGGGATAAAGGAGAAATTCGGGCTGAGGCTCGTGACCATAGAGGAACTCATACGCTACCGCAATCGCAACGAGACCCTGGTGAAGCGCGTGGCCGAGGTGCGCATGCCCACAGCGTACGGGGAATTCCGGGGCATCGGCTACGAATCCTTCATCGACGGGCAGAGCCATCTGGCACTGGTGAAGGGCGATGTGACGGGCAAGGAAAACGTGCTGGTGCGGGTGCACTCGGAGTGCCTCACGGGAGACGTCTTTTCTTCTTTGCGTTGCGACTGCGGCGTGCAACTCAGGGTGGCCCTGCAGATGATCGAGGAGGAGGGCGAGGGGGTCTTCCTCTACATCATCGGTCATGAGGGTCGCGGGATCGGCCTTCCCCACAAGCTGCGGGCCTACATGCTGCAGGAAGAGGGCAAAGATACGGTGGAGGCAAACATCGAGCTGGGATTTCCGCCGGACGCAAGGGATTACGGCATCGGAGCGCAGATCCTCTCTGATCTCGGCCTCACCACCATGCGACTGCTCACCAACAATCCCGCCAAAAGGGTGGGCCTCGAGGGTTACGGACTCAAGGTGGTCGAGCGGATACCCCTGGTCATCGAGCCATGCGAGGAGAACTACGCCTACCTCAAGGCCAAGCAGGATAAACTCGATCATATCCTGGAATTCTAGACCGAAAGGAGAAAGGAATGCCGACATACGAAGGTCACCTGGTGGCGACGGGGCTCAAGTTCGCCATCGTCGTCAGCCGCTTCAACGAGTTCATAAGCACGCGACTTCTCGACGGCGCCATGGACGCCCTCAAGCGCCATGATGCGGATATGGACGGCGTCGATATCGCCTGGGTGCCCGGGTCGTTCGAGATACCCATGGTGGCCGCCAGGCTCGCGGGAAGCGGGAGTTACGATGCCGTTATCTGCCTGGGCGCGGTCATCCGGGGATCCACGCCCCACTTCGAATACGTGGCCGCCGAGGTCTCGAAGGGTATCGCCCGGGTCAACCTGGACAAGGGAGTCCCTGCCGTTTTCGGCATCATCACCGCCGACACCATAGAACAGGCCGTGGAGCGGGCCGGTGCCAAGCAGGGGAATAAGGGTTGGCAGGCCGCGCTTACGGCGGTGGAGATGGCCAACCTGTTGAAGGAGATGAAGTAGCGGTATTTTGAAGAACCATAAAGATGTCTGGTGCGCATACAAACCGCATGCAAGCCGTAAAGAGCTGAGCTTGTGCCCAGTTCGTGTTCGTATCCCAGGATTGTCCCGGCATGGCTGTTTATGATGAGATCGGGATCGGATATGATGCCACGAGAAGAGCCGACCCGTATATCACTTCGCGTATAATCCACTATCTCGATATCGATGATGAAGCCCTGTACCTGGATGCCGGTTGCGGCACGGGCAATTATACCGTAGCCATAGCATCGCAGAGCAAGGCGGTGTTTTTCGGCATCGATGAGTCAGAGCAAATGATTGGAACGGCAAGAAAGAAGAGCAACGCGATCCATTGGGCGGTTGGCGATGTATGTTCACTACCCTTTGAAGACAACACATTCTCGGGAGCCCTCTGCATCCTGGCGATCCATCATTTCAAGGATCTCAACGGGGCATTCTCCGAGGTGTTCAGGGTCTTGTCACGCGGATGGTTGGTGATATTCACATCCGACAAGAGGCAGATGGAGGGCTATTGGCTAAACGAGTATTTCCCTGAGATGATGAGAAACTCCACGGCAAAGATGCCTGGCATCACAGAGGTTACGCTCGCCTTGCAGGCCGCAGGCTTCGCCGGCATTGTCACGGAGCCATACGATGTGAAGCCAGATCTTCAAGATCGGTTCCTGTATTGTGGCAAGCATAGGCCCAGCATGTATTTCGACCCCATGATCAGAAGGGGGTCTTCCGGGTTCGCCCGCTTCGCGGATGCAGATGAGGTCGCGAAGGGGCTGGAAAGAATGTCCCGGGATATCGCGAGCGGGAGAATCGACGAAGTCATAGAATCATACGGGAATGATAATGGGGATTACGCCTTCGTTGTTGCGGAAAAGGCCCGTATACCAGGGGAGGACCGGGCAATAAGAGATTCTTAAAACTGCTCCCTGCTGTTGCTGGACGGTTGAATATATGGATCTCACCCGGCTCTTTTTTGGCTGCTTGGTTTGGGCGGAAACGTTGTTGACTTACATGGTTTCCATATTGGAAGCAAACGGATGTGATACCTTTCCTCTACAGCGGAACGCGCAGGCATCCCGCTTCTCACATGGCCACACGCTCCGGGTTGGCTGCGGTTAAGACCGCCGTATCGCCTTGCCGATACTCATATTATGACGTCGGAGCTTTTAAAGGATGCTGGAGAGACAACACAATCATGGCCGGCAAGGCTGCTAAAGACCTTCTAAAAGAGGAACGTGAAGCGGTGCTGTCGCGGGCACTGGAGGCTGCTCCAGTGCCGGTACGGGAGATGGAGGAGCGCAACGGCGAGGACCCGCGACGCATCGTCGAGACACTTCTGGATTACATCATCGCCCTGGAAGAAGGCGATGAAACGTCCGCCTGCCGGATTCTGACGGATATGGCGGGGGAGTTTTCGGGCCGGGGAATGGCGTGGCGCTCAGCAGGTGGACTGTGGCAAGCCCTGGCCTCCAGTATATGCGAGCATCTCGATGGGAAGAGCGACAGGACCGAGATGGGACGCATCGGCAGCGGACTGCTGCACGCGCAGGCAGAGGTATTCGAAACCTGCATGGCCGCAGAGGCGAGAAGACGAGACAGGATAGCCCGACACCTGCGCGAGGTAGACCGCTTCCCGGACACCATTGCCGCTACCCTGGACCCCCTCACGCTGACCAGGGTAGGCATGGACCGGCTGAAGGGTCTCGTACACGTGGAGCATGCGACCATCATGCATGTCGACGCCTCGAGACGATTGATCCCCACCGAGGGCGACCTGGTCGCAGAAGCCGGGAGTATGCCAGCCCTGGAATTGAAGGGCCAGGCTGCTTTCACGCTTCTGGAACTGGGAGACCCATACTGGGAAGGACCGGGAGATGCAACCTCCTGTCTCCATGCATTGAGAGAGATTGCAGGAGAGGGCGCCGTGCTGCTTCTGCCCATGACCGTGAGGGGGCGCACCACGGGCGTTATCTTCCTCTGCGATGGCCGGGAGAGGAAGCACTTCACGCGGGACGAGATCGAGCTTGCCAGCCGGTTTGCAAGCCGTTTTGCGGTGGCACTGGAGAACGCCAGTCTGCATGCGCGCGAGCAGCGCAAGATAAAGGAAACGGTCGCATTGCTCGAGATAACCAGGGCCATCAACTCCACCCTGGACTTGCGGGATATACTCGCCAGGGTGGTGCAGATGACCGTGGACCTGTGCGGGGTGGTGATGTGTGCCGTCTTCCTGAGGGGTGATGAGGAGGATATATTTCTGCCGGCAGCGAGCTATGGATTCCTGGAGGATAGCGGGTGGGAGGCCGGCGAAGAAGCGGGTTTTATCGTCACCAGTATGGACCAGACGGGGTTGGAAACGCTGCACAGGGGTGAGCCCGTTGCTTTCACGCCGTCGCAAGCGGAGTGCATGTTTCCAGCGGACCTCTTGTACGAGCACGGCGTCGACCTGGTTTTTGTATTCCCTCTGAGCTCGAAGGAGATGCTCACCGGAGTGCTCGTTCTCTTCTACCCCTGCCGGGAGTCAGAGGATCTGGACAGGGAGGAAGTCGAGGTGGTCAGGGCGATTGCGGCGCAGGCGTCCATGGCTATCGAGAACGCCGCCCTCTATGAGGATATTGAAAAGAGCTACTTCTCCACGGTACAGGCACTGGCCAAGGCAATAGAGGTAAAGGACCCCTACACCCATGGTCATTCTGAACGTGTCACCGAATATGCGCTTATGATCGCGGATGCCATGTGCCTGGAGGAGAGAGACAGGCAGAAACTGAAGTATGCTGCCACCTTGCACGATATCGGCAAGATCGGCATTGCGGGCAGGGTGCTCAACAAGCCGGGGAGCTTGACCGACGAGGAGTATACCCACGTCAAGACCCACCCAATGCTGGGTGTCAGCATCATAGAACCGGTTGAGTTCCTCCAGGGGCCGCGGCCAATAATCCTGCATCATCACGAGCATTACGACGGCAACGGGTATCCCACGGGCTTGAAGGGAGACGGCATACCGCTCTGCGCACGCATCCTGTCGGTGGCCGACGCCTTCGAGGCCATGCGTTCCGATCGGCCGTATCGCCGTGCCCTGCCCCTGCACAAAGCCAAAGACGAACTGCTCCGCAACGCGGGCACCCAGTTCGATCCCGAGGTTGTCGAGACCTTACTGGACATATTGGAAAGATATGGTGATGACCCGATTAAGAGGTGAAAGACCTGCGAGTTTGCAAGACAACAGGCGTAAGCAGTCGATATACAGGTGATGGCCCGCTGGCCGTCACGGGTGGGGAGTTGTGCCGGAGGTGGCATAGTTGTTCGACGAGATACTGAGGGGCGAGCATTCGCAACCCGGCGAGAGCAAGAAAAGATACAAGATACTCGTCGTGGATGACGACCCGAATATTCGTGAACTCATCGTGGAGACCTTGAACGGAGATAAATACAATCCGCTGGAAGCCAGGGACGGCATGGAAGCCCTGCAACTCTGCGAAATAGAAAGGCCCGACATAGTCGTTCTGGACGTGATGATGCCGGACCTCGACGGCCTGGAGGTGTGCTTGCGTTTGCGCGGCGAAGCCCTCACCAGGCACATCCCCATCATCCTCCTTACCGCCAAGGGCCTGCTCGAAGATAAGATCAAGGGCATGGATACAGGAGCCGACGACTACATGACCAAACCGTTCGATCCGCTGGAGCTCGAGGCGAGGATAAGCATGCACCTGCGCCGCTCCGTACGGGACGGGGAGGCAAGCCCTCTCACGGGTCTGCCCGGCAATAGGGCCATCGAGGAGGCGATAGATACACGCATTCGCGCCGGTCTGAGATTCGCCGTCTGCTATATAGACCTCGACGATTTCAAGGCGTATAACGACCGTTACGGCTTCCACGCGGGGAGCGAAGTCATAAAACTTACCACCCAGGCCATCCTCGAGTCGGTGGATAAATACGGTGATGCGGATGATTTCATCGGCCATATTGGCGGTGACGATTTTATCGTGGTTACCGAAATGAAACGGGCGCCGCTCATTTCCCAGGAGATCATCCGGATTTTCGATGCGCGCATCCCGGAATGCTACGAACCCGAAGACAGGGAGAGAGGTTCTATCATCAGCACCGACCGCCAGGGAAAGCTGAACGAGTTTCCCATTATGACCATCAGCATCGCCGTAGCCCACAATACCTACCGCGACCTGGATCATCCGGGCAAAGTGGCGCAGATCGCCGCCGAGTTGAAGAAATACGCCAAGACCATGGAGGGCAGCAACTACGTTTTCGATCGGCGTCGCAGGGATTAGAAAGTGACGGTGTAAGGATTTGAGTGCGAGGGGACCGAAGTCGGAGAAGGGTGAAGCAACGGCAAAGGCCGGCAGGAGCGGTCAAAGAGAAGGAGTACGGCTGCTGCTTACCTCCACCCGCTTCATCGCCTCGCTGTTCTGGCTGACCATCATCGTCGCCACCATGGTCTTCGTGCTGCCCTACTCGCAGCGCAGCGAATCACCCGTCTTCTACGGCTTCGTAGTCCTTTCGATCCTCGTGTTCCTTGGACACCATTATTTCCCTTACGAAGGATATCATCCGGTGGCCTACTTCCTGCTCCTGCTGGCGACAGATGCCCTGATCGCCGTGATGGTCTACTTGACGGGTGGCAGCCAGACCAGTATTTCCCTTCTCTACCTGACGGTCATCATCTTCGCTTCTGCATACTTCGAGTTACTCGAAACCATGCTGATCGTGGCGGTGACCTGCGCTTTCTATTTCCTGCCGCTCTCCTACGAAACCGTATCCAGCGAGACCCTCAAGGGAATGGCCATGGCGGTGCCTATATATTTCATCATCGCCCTCTGTGGGTTCTTCGTTATCAGCAAAGCGCGTGAAAAGGAGAGGGAGAAACAGGCATTGACCTTCCTTTTCGATCAGGCCGACATGAAGCGCAGGGAGCTTTCGACCCTCTACGCCGTATCGCTGAAATTCGCATCAACCCTGGACGATGAAGAGATGATGGACATCCTCGTCGATAATGCCAGCGAACTCGTGCCCAACGACGCCATCGCGGTCTCGCTGCTGGAGGCTCCGGAGCACCTGCGCATCAAGGCGTATCGCGGCTTAGGTGAAGAGGAATCGGCTGCTCTGGTCGCTGTCTGCGACGACAATCCCCTCTACATCTCGGCATCGGCGGTGCTTCCGGTGATCCTCAAGGACACGGAGGAGGACCCGCGTTTCCGCGCCTACCTTGATGGGATCGACTTCACGTCGATGATCGCCGTGCCGCTTTACGCAAGCTCGAGCGTGATCGGCGTTCTCAGCTGTTTCTCCAAGGCAAGCGGGGCTTTCGACGATGATGCAGCGAGGATCCTGCTTACCCTGTCGAGCGAAGCCGCATTGGCAATGGAGAAAGCCGCGCTGTACCAGACCACGCTGGAAGACAAGAACAAGATCGAGACGATCATAAACAGCCTCACGGACGGTCTTATGGTCCTCGATCACGAGGGAAGGATGGTATTGGCGAATCCGTTCATAGCACGCCTGATGGATCTCTCGGACAGAGACTACGACAGGTACCTTGCGGATATACTGCGGAGCTCGAATTACGGGATAGAATTCAAGGACAAGAGCTTCAATGAAGCTTTGCAGGAAGTGCTCCGGACCGGGAAGAGCCTGAAGAACGAGATGGTGATCGAAACAGAACCGCCCATTATATTCCAGGTGTTCTGGGTACCCCTCTCGGATGTAGATGGCAGGGTGATGGGGGCGGTAATACTGCTGCACGACATCACCGATTTCGTGGAACTTGACCGCATGAAATCTGACTTCATATCGATTGTGTCGCATGAATTGAAGACACCCCTCACTTCCATAAAGGGTTTCGTGCGCCTGATCGCGGCGGAGAGAGTCGGCCCGGTGACCGAAAAGCAGCGCCATTACCTGGACGTAGTGCAGAAGCAGACGGAATCGCTGACAACGCTCATAAACGACCTGCTCGACCTATCCAGGATCGAGGCCGGCATTATCGAGGTGCGTCATGAGCCGCTGGTTATCGGCGAAGTCATAGGGGGAGTAGTGCAGCAACTGGATAACCTCGCCCAGGAAAAGGGCATAACGCTGAGGGTGGAAGCGGCGGAGGAACTTCCACTGATCAGCGGAGACGGCGCGAGGTTGGGACAGGTTTTTATGAACCTTATCCATAACGCCATAAAGTTCACCCCGCATGGTGGGGATGTAAGGGTTAAAGTCGTCGCGTTGCAGGATTACTGCCTGGTGAAGATAAGCGATAACGGCATTGGTATATCCGCCCAGGACCTGCCGAGGATATTCGATAAATTCTACCAGGTTGATTCGTCCTCCACGCGGCGGCAGAGCGGCACAGGTCTGGGTCTTTCCATCAGCAAGCAGCTGGTGACCGCACATGGCGGCGAGATATGGGTGAACAGCACGAAAGGCAAAGGCACCACCTTCAGCCTGACCCTTCCCTTGCATGCCCAACAAACGGCTTCGGGGCCGCGCAAGGAACCGGAAATAGGTGAGGCGGCTACGGGATGACATATTGCCTATAACAAGGCGATACACTATACTTCAACCTTGAAAACGCTTAACAGCGAAGCAGAAGCGGTTCCGCTTCTCACCCTGCGGTTATTGTACCGACAGGGTTTGTGAGAGCACTGGCCCGTGGATAGCGGGAGGAAGCCGCTATCCTTTTGTTTTGGTCAAGGAGGGATGCCAGATAGACAAGAACGCTCGTATTAACGAGGGGATTAGGGCAAGAGAGGTCCGTCTCGTGGGTCCGGAGGGCGACCAGATAGGCATCAAGTCCATCGAGGAAGCCCTGGCAATGGCGGATGAAATGGACCTGGACCTGGTTGAGGTAGCACCCCAGGCTCAGCCCCCGGTCTGCAAGATCATGGACTATGGAAAGTACAGGTACGAGCAGACGGTCAAGATGAAGGAAGCGCGCAAGAAGCAGAGTGTCATCGTCTATAAAGAGATGAAACTGCGCCCCAAGATAGACCGGCACGACTACGAGATAAAGAGAAAGCACATAGAGAGGTTCCTGAAATCAGGCTACAAGGTCAAAGTGACCATCATGTTCCGGGGCAGGGAGATGAGCCACACCGAGCTTGGAAATCACCTCCTGCAGCAGCTCGCTGAGGAACTTGTTGAGCTTGGGACAGTGGAATCAATGCCCAAGCTGGACGGCCGCAATATGCAGATGATCATGGCGCCGCTGGCCACGGCGAAGAAGGACGGAGGAAAACATGCCAAAGATGAAGACACACCGGGGAGCGGCCAAGAGGTTTGAGATAACCGGCGGAGGCAAAATCCGGCGCAGAAAGGCATACGGCAGCCATCTTCTCAGCAAGAAGAGCTCGCGACGCAAGCGGGGCTATCGTTTGAAGACCGAGATATCCGAACACGATGCCGACAGTGTAAAAAAACTCCTGCGGCAAGGGTAGATAGCGCTATCCACGGATGACGCATTTTATAAGGTACGAAAGGACTGAGTAGACATGTCCAGGACTAGACATTCCGTGGCAAGGAAAAAGAGAAAAAAGAAGATAATGCGCATGGCCAAGGGATACCGCGGCGCCCGCAGCAGGTCATACCGCAGTGCCAACGAACAGGTCATGCACTCTCTGCAATATGCGTATCGCGACCGACGGACCAAGAAGAGGGACTTCAGGCGTCTGTGGATAGCGCGTATAAACGCCGCCGCTAGACAGAACGGACTTTCCTACAGCAGGTTCATACAGGGATTGAGGCTGGCGGAAATCGACGTGAACCGAAAGATCCTGGCGGAGATGGCGGTTTCCGATCCCGCTTCCTTCTCTGAGCTGGTAAAAAAGGCGAAAGATAACCTCGAGAAAGAGCCGGAGGTTGAGGAGGCGAGTGTCTGATGGGGTTCGCCTGTCTGGCGTGATCGAGAGCCCGAAAAACGAACGCATACGGCAATACCGCCGCCTGCGCAAGAGAAATTTCCGCTATCGGGAAGGAAAGTTCCTCGTAGAAGGGCTGCAATGCGTGGCGGAAGCCCTGGTTTCCGGACACGTCCCGGAATGCCTGATCTGCAGCAGCAAAGGTCTCGACGCCATGGCGGCGTATGCCGACGTGATCCGCGAACGTGCGATCCCCTGTTACAACGCAGCCGATGATGTTATCGCGTCCCTGTCGGCCACGGTCACACCGCAAGGCATCATTGCCGTATCGCCACTGGTACACGTGGACATTAGCAGCCTATTGGGGGAAATACCGGCGACCATCCTCATCGCGAATCGCGTCAGGGATCCCGGCAACCTGGGCAACATGGTGAGAATAGCGGACGCGGCGGGAGCCGGCGGCATGGTGGTATGCGCCGAGAGCGCCGACCTGTATAACGCGAAGACGGTGCGGAGCACGGCGGGGTCCCTGTTCCACCTGCCTTTAAGCGTAGGGCAGGATATCGCGGCTGCGGCAAGAACACTCAAAGAAAGCGGGTTCACGCTCTTGGCCGCCGATGCACATTCCGGAACCGGCATGTGGGAGATAGAGTGGCCCGAAAGGCTGGCCCTGGTTATGGGCAACGAAGCCTGGGGAATACCACACGACGAGGAGGCGCTCGTGGACGAAATCGTGCATATACCGCTCATGGGACATGCCGAATCATTGAACGTATCGGCAGCAGCGGCGATCCTTCTGTACGAGGCAGCGAGGAAGCGCGCAGAGGAGAGTGGCGGGGAAGGAACGGTCGGATGATTTCACGGAAGCTACGCGAGGAGATAGACGCCGACCCCGAGCTAGGCGTCATCTACAGGGAGGCGCAGACGGCACTGGAGAGTGCCGCGGACCCGGGAGACATAGAGAGCGTACGGGTGAGCTTTCTGGGCCGTAAAGGCAGACTCTCTGCGCTCCTGCAGGGAATCAAGGATCTATCCCCGGAGGAGCGCAGGCGCGTCGGACGGCTCGGCAACAACCTGAAGACCTGGCTCGAAAATTCCCTGGAGAAAAAGGGAGATATGCTGCGGCGCCAGGAACTCGAAGGGACACTGGCCGGAGAGAGGCTGGACATCACCCTCCCGGGGAGATACATGCCGTTTGGGACACGGCACCTGCTCTCACGAATCATCGAGGAGATAGAGGATATCTTCATCGGCATGGGATATCGTGTCGTGGAGGGTCCCGAAGTCGAGCTCGATTATTATAATTTCGAAGCCCTGAACACGCCCGACTGGCATCCGTCAAAATCGTTGTCGGACACCTTCTATGTGAACGTTCCCGATGGAGAACACAGCGACGTGCTTCTGCGTACCCATACATCACCGGTACAGATCAGGGTGATGGAGAAAACGCCGCCACCCCTCTACGTCATCGCTCCGGGCAAAGCATACCGCCATGATGTCCCGGATGCCACCCATTCTCCCATGTTTCACCAGGTAGAAGGACTTGCCGTAGACGAAGGAATTACGCTGGGAGATCTCAAGGGAACCCTCGAGCACTTCGCAAAACGCATGTTCGGCGACGATCGTCTGGTGCGTTTCCGACCCCACTTTTTCCCGTTCACCGAGCCGAGCGCGGAGGTCGACGTGTCCTGCAATATCTGTGGCGGGACCGGATGCAGGGTCTGTAGCGGCACGGGGTGGCTGGAGATCCTGGGATCGGGCATGGTCGATCCCAACGTGTTCGAGTATGTAGGATACGATTCCGAGGCCATCAGCGGGTTCGCCTTCGGGATGGGTGTGGAGCGCATAGCGCTTCTGAAATATGGCGTCCCCGATATAAGGTACTTCTTCGATAACGACCTGCGCCTGCTGGGGCAGTACTAAGAGGCGATGGGCATGCGCGTTTCACTGGAATGGCTTGCGGAATACGTCGACCTGGTCAAGAGCCCCCAGGAGTTGGCGGACCTGCTGACGGGCTCGGGGACCGCGGTGGACGGTATTGAGGTGCTGGGCGGAGAGTACGAGGCTTTCATCGTAGGACGGGTTGTCGACGTGAGCAGCCATCCCGGCGCGGACCGTCTCACCGTATGCCGAGTCGACCTTGGTGGCGAGGTGGCGGATATCGTATGCGGGGCCCCCAATGTCCGGGTTGGAGCAGTATCGCCCGTTGCCCTGCCGGGGGCGAAGCTACCGGATGGCAGCGTCATTAGCGAGACCTCCATCCGCGGCGTCACCTCGCGTGGAATGCTCCTCTCCGAGAGGGAGCTCGGCATCTCCGAGGAAGCCGCCGGGATCATGCTCCTCGAAGAAGGGGCGCAGGCCGGCGACAAGCTGGTCGACGCCCTGGGCATGCGGGACACCGTCCTGGAACTCGAGATAACCCCCAATCGCCCCGACTGCCTCAGTATGATGGGGATTGCGCGTGAGGTCGCCGCACTCACCGGTGAGAAAACGAGATGGCCGCGATGCGAGTTGAGAGAAGAGGGCTGTCCCGCCGAGCACGATGTACGCGTAGAGATAGTCGACGGCGA
Source organism: Actinomycetota bacterium (assembly GCA_003598015.1). Taxonomy (GTDB): domain Bacteria; phylum Actinomycetota; class Geothermincolia; order Geothermincolales; family RBG-13-55-18; genus SURF-21. The sequence goes on from QZKE01000047.1 coordinate 14,096, forward strand.
CCTCTGTTCCCGTTATGCGGCGAGGGTAATCGACCGCCTGGAGATGGGCAACTCACCCTGGTGGATGCGGCGCAGGCTGCGGGCGGCCGGTATACGCCCCATCAGCAATGTTGTAGACGTAACCAATTACGTCATGTTGGAGCTCGGCCAGCCCCTGCATGCCTTCGATTACGACCTGGTGAGGGAGGGTCATATCATCGTGAGAAGGGCTGCCTCCGGTGAGAGGATAACCACCCTTGACGGGGTAGAGAGGTCGCTAACCACCGAGGATCTGCTCATATGCGATCCAGGCGGCCCTATAGCGCTGGCCGGGGTCATGGGAGGGGAGCACACCGAAGTCGGCGAGGGAACTACCAAGGTACTGCTCGAGTCAGCCCATTTCGACCCCGCGAATACCATGCGGACCGCAAGGACCCATGAATTGCCCTCCGAGGCATCATACCGTTTTGAGAGGGGTGTCGATCCCGGTGGATGTGTGCGCGCCGCGGACCGCGCGGCCTACCTCATGCAGGAACTTGGGCGGGGCGTGGTGGAGCCGGGCGTCGTGGATGTACGGGCACGCGTGATAAGACCGATACGGCTCGAACTGAGGGTGAAGCACGCCGCCGGGCTGATAGGGATATCGCTACGTGGAGAAGATGTCGCCGCGCTGCTGCGTTCCATCGCACTCGATGTGCTGGAGATCAAGGAGGATGGTGACGAAACGACCATAGGAGTCGAGGCGCCCACTTTCCGTCCCGACCTGGTGAGGGAGATCGACCTGGTGGAAGAGGTCGCGCGCCTCTACGGCTACGATCGCATACCGGCGACACTGCCGCGTTCTTCGCACAATGTCGGCCACCTTACACAAGAGCAGAAGACGCGGCGCGAGATAGCCGGCGTCATGGCGGGCATCGGGCTGCACGAGGCCATTACCCTGGCCTTCATATCTCAGCGCTGGCTGGATACCCTCGATCCCGAGAGAAAGTACCTGCCGTCCGAACTGGCCTCACTGCGCAACCCCATCAGCGTGGAGACGGCGATCATGCGACCGTCCCTGCTTCCCGGGATGCTGGAGGCAGTGGGATTCAACCTCAACCGCCGCATGACGGACATACACCTGTTCGAGATAGGCAGGGTATTTCGTCCCCTCCGTGGTGACAAGCTCCCCGCGGAGCCGCTCATGCTTGGCTGTGCGCTGGCCGGCAGGTGGCTGCCCAAACAGTGGGACCGGGAGGAGGAAGAGGTCGACTTCTTCACCTGCAAGGGTATCCTGGAGAGGTTGCTGCAGTCCTTGCATATCACGGACTGGGATCTGCGCCGGGAGAGAATGCCGTTCCTCCACCCCGCACGATCCTGTGCGGTGGGTATTGGCGGTGCAGATGCCGGTTACCTGGGGATGATCCATCCCCGGGTCGCCGCGGAAGCGAGCCTCCCCGAGAATATCGCCGTTTTAGAGCTCGATATGGCGAGGCTGACCTCGGTTGCGCAGTCGCTGATTCCATACCAGGAGATACCACGCTATCCCTCCATCCAGATGGACCTCGCCATGGTAGTAGCAGAGGAGGTCGATTCTCAGGACGTGGAGGGTGTGATACGGGAGGTGGGTGGAGATCTCCTGCGCGATGTGCGCCTCTTCGATCTCTATCGTGGCCGGCAGCTCGGCGTATCCGAGAAGAGCCTGGCCTACAGCCTGTCTTTCTACGCCATGGACCGTACGCTCAGGGATGAGGAGGCAAGATCCGTGTACGATGACATCGTCAGCGCTCTCGCGCAGAGGTGCGGAGCCAGGCTGCGCGCGTAATCACGCTACGGGCATCCACCTCCATCACCAGGGTGGAAAGACATCCCAAACACGATAAAAAGCCCCCAGCCGTATTGGGGGGATATTTTTTACGGGAATTGAGATCCGGTCAGGAGACCCGGTTGTATCTGTGCATCAGACGAGACTTCCGGTTGGCGGCGTTGTTCTTATGGATAATGCCGTCACTTGCCGCCTTGTCCAGCGCCCGGATGGCTTTGTTGAGCAATGCTTCGCTTTCCTCCCGGTCGCCACGCTGCAGCGCGGCATCGAAATGCTTGACGTAGGTCTTTATCTCCGTCTTGCGGGACTTGTTGCGTATGCGCCTTTTTTCCGATTGCCTCATGCGTTTTTCCTGTTGCTTGATGTTAGGCAAACCTTCTCCTCCTTTCTCCAAGCCGTCGAAATTGTAGCATACCATGGCAGTGCGGTGCCAGGTTTCCGGCCCGGTATACTTTGGTAACTGTCCTCGCTACGTTGGTGCTTTTCCGGCCCGGGGCCTCCAGGTAACGGTCTCGCTCGGCGCGCATCCCGCGGGATAGGAAGAAGAAACTCATCTTCACCTGCGCGCACTCCCTGCGACCGACCTGGTAGTTCCCCGGGCTGGTGTCAGCTCAGACGGAAGCTCGGACCAGCCCTCGGTTGCCGGGCGGGGGTTTTTGTACAGGCTATGCCCGGGCGTGGTCTTGCTGTACCTTACGCTCTGGTACACACGTTTCTTGTTTTCGAGCAGTTGCTTGTTTCCTGGTTGCTTTTCCGGCCCGGCCCCCGCTTCCCGGGTGGGGGTTTGTATGGCGGATTCCGGGCGTAATACGGCATGCGTTATGCAGGCCGGGCACGGTTGCTTCGCGATGTGCGATAATTACCGAGGTGTATAAGAATGGAAAAAAACAAAATAAGAAATTTCTGCGTAGTAGCACATATAGACCACGGCAAGTCCACATTGGCCGACAGGTTCCTGGAGATAACCGATACCGTGCCGCGCCAGAAAATGTCCGAACAGTACCTCGACCGCATGGAGCTGGAACGTGAACGCGGGATCACCATCAAGGCACAGGCGGTGCGGATGCACTATTCTCCCGGCGAGCAGGGGGAACACCGTCTCAATCTCATAGATACCCCGGGCCACGTCGATTTCTCCTACGAGGTTTCGCGCAGCCTCGCGGCATGCGAGGGAGCGGTGCTCCTGGTAGATGCATCCCAGGGCGTTGAGGCACAGACGGTAGGGAATGCATACCTGGCCGTGGAAGCCGGACTGACTGTGATCCCCGTGGTGAACAAGATCGATCTTCCTTCCGCGGACTACGAGGAATCAGCCATGGAGGTCGCAGACCTTCTCGGTATCGACCCATCCGAGGTGCTGTCGGTTTCCGCGAAGACCGGAGAAGGAGTGGAGCAGCTCCTCGAGGAGGTAATAAGGCGTATACCGCCACCTGTCGGGGAAGACAGCTTGCCCCTGCGCGCGCTGGTTTTCGATTCCACCTACGACCTATACCGCGGCGTGGTCGCCTTCGTCAGGGTGAAAGAGGGCGTAGTCAGGAAGGGCATGAAAGTGCGTTTCATGGCCACTATGACCGCTGCGGACATCGACGAGGTGGGATATTTCTCCCCGGACATGATCTCCTGCGACAGCCTTGCGGCTGGGGAGGTAGGGTATATCATCACCGGCATCAAGGATGTCGTTCGAATACAGGTAGGAGATACGGTAACCGCAAGGGATGCTCCCGCTGCCGGACCGCTGCCGGGGTACCAGGAGCCGAAGCCCATGGTCTTCGCGGGCATCTACCCCGTGGATTCCGACGATTTCACCTCCCTCAACGATGCACTGGAGAGGCTCAAGCTCAACGATGCCGCCCTCACCTACGCCAAGGAGACCTCCAAGGCTCTGGGGTTCGGCTTCAGATGCGGTTTTCTGGGTTTGTTGCACATGGAGATAGTACAGGAGCGTCTGGAGCGGGAATACGGGCTCGACCTGGTCATAACCGCTCCCAACGTGGTGTATGAGGTAGAGGAGCAAGGAGGCGGGGTGGTCTACGTACGCAATCCCTCGGATATGCCGGATATGGGGACGTTGAGAGAAGTGAGGGAACCTTACGTCCTGGCCACTATCCTGGTGCCGCCCGATCACATGGGCGCCATGCTGGAACTCGTTAAGGAGAGGCGGGGGATATACCAGGATATGACCTATCTGTCCGGCCGGCGGGTCGAGATACGCTGCCGCCTTCCCCTGGCTGAGATGGTAGTGGACTTCTACGACCAGTTGAAATCGCGCAGCCGGGGCTATGCATCACTCGACTACGAACACGCCGGATTCTCGGCCGGCAACCTGGTGAAGCTGGACATCCTCATCAATGGCGAACCCGTTGACGCCTTTTCGTCCATCGTGGAGAGAGGCAGTGCATACGATTATGGCCGGCGTATCACGCAGAGGTTGCGCGAGCTCATACCTCGACAGCTCTTCGACGTACCCGTTCAGGCGGCCATCGGCGGACGTATCGTGGCGAGGGAGACCATCAAGGCGAAGCGCAAAGACGTACTGGCCAAGTGCTACGGCGGCGATGTCACCAGGAAGAAGAAACTGCTGCAGAAGCAGAAAGAAGGCAAGAAGCGCATGAAGATGGTGGGAAAGGTGGAGATACCGCAAGAGGCCTTTATCTCCGCCCTGAGAATGACCAGGGAGGAGAGCGGCAGATGAGACTGTACATACACCTGCCTTTCTGCCTCTCGCGCTGTGCATACTGCGATTTCAACTCGCGGGTCGCCGGATTCCGCGTCAGGCGCGATTACGTGCTGGCTCTGCTGCGGGAACTCGACACATGGGCCTGTATCCTGGGAGAAAAGGAGAGGCTGCTGGAGTCGATATATATCGGCGGCGGCACGCCGTCGCTGATGAGCGGCGGTGATATCTCCGGGTTGCTGGGCGAGGTAACCGCACGATTCCGGGTGCATGGGGGGACCGAGGTAACCGTCGAGGTTAATCCGGCCACCTGGAACCGCGAGGACTTCGCCATCGCATGCGCGGGCGGCGTAAACCGCATCAGCATCGGAGTGCAGGCGCTGCGGGACAGGGACCTGAAGCTTCTGGGCAGGGCACACGATGCCCGGGAAGCTAAAGATGCCGTGACGCATGCCATGGGCAGCGATGCCGCCTCGGTTTCGGTGGACCTGCTCTACGGCTTGCCGGGCATGAGCGCCGATGTTCTGCGTGAATGCCTGAACGAGGTGCTTGAAATGGGACCCCATCACCTGAGCCTGTATGCGCTCACCCTGGAAGAGCGAACGCCGCTGTATGATGCCGTCGCCGGGGGAGAAATCGCGCTTCCGGGTGAAGACGAGGTGGCCGAGGAGTTCCTGGCGGGGGCGGGTCTGCTGCACGAGAGGGGATTTGAACACTACGAGATCTCGAACTTCTGCCTTCCCGGTCACCACAGCCGCCATAATCTGGCCTGCTGGACGAGGGAGGAGTACCTGGGGATCGGTGCCGGTGCCCATTCCTTCCTGGGAAGCCTGCGCTTCCGGAACACCGCCTCCGTCCTGGCGTATAAGAGCATGGTGGGCGCAGGACTGTTGCCGGTATCCGACTGCGAACTCCTCGCCGGGCAAGAGGAAGTAAGCGAGGAGATCATGCTGGGGCTGAGGACTGACCGCGGGGTGCGTGATGATATCCTGGGAGCTGGAGACGCATACCTTGAGGACCTGGAGGACGAAGGGCTGCTGGTGAGGGAGGGAGGGCGCGTGCGCCTGACGGATCGGGGAATGCTGGTCTCCAACGCCCTTATAACCGACCTGCTGCCCGCTTGACGTGCGATCGCGAGAACCAATAGGTTATAATCGAGGTAGCACTCTAAGTAGGAGAGTGCTAAATGAACTCGCAAGAGGAGAGCGCTGGATGCTGGACAAGAGACAACAGAAGATATTGAAAGCAGTGGTGCACAAGTACATCACCACCGGCACGCCCGTCGGGTCCAAATCACTGGCGGCCAGCCTCAACCTCGGCGTAAGCGCGGCCACCATCCGCAACGAGATGAGCAAACTCGAGGGCATGGGCTACCTGTACCAGCCCCATACTTCGGCCGGCCGGTTGCCTACCGACCTCGGCTACCGCTTCTACGTGGACAGCCTCAGCGGGCGTACTCGCCTGCGCGAGGAGGAGAGGAAGGCCGTCCTCACTCTCTTTTCCCAGAAAACACGCGAACTGGAAAACCTGCTGCAAGAGACCAGCACGCTGCTTTCCCGCCTGACCAGCGCCGCGGCCATGGTCATAGCCCCCCGCTTGCGCCGGAACACCATCAAACACGTCGACATCGTGGACCTGGCGGAGGACATCATCCTCCTGGTGATCATCACCGATACCGGCAGGGTCGAGAAAAAGCTCATCGATATGAAGGGCATCGATGAGGCGATCGACCTCGACGGGATACAATCCTTCCTCAACCGCAAACTGCAAGGCAAGGGGCTGGACGAGTTCGCCCACCTCTCCGGAAGCCCCGAGGTAGCCAACCTGAAGTCGCCGCTGCTCACCGCGAAAGTTATGGCGGTTATCAAAGATATCCTCTGCGAAGAGGAGTACGAGAAGGTCTTCGTAGGAGGAACGGTCAACCTGCTGCGCTATCTTGACGACGAGGGGGCAAAGAGGATCGAGGATCTGCTCAAGCATTTCGAGGAACAGTATTTCCTGCTGAACTTGTTGGGCGAAGCCCTGGGCTCGAAGGAGACACTCGTGCGTATCGGGGACGAGAACATCTACAAGGAACTGCAGACGTTTAGCCTGGTCGCCACCCCTTATGCCATCGGGGAAGAGATGGTCGGCACGGTAAGCGTGCTGGGGCCGACACGGATGGATTATGCCAGGGTCATACCTACGGTCGATTTCATAGCCAAGTCCCTTAGCCGCACACTCGAGATGCTCAAAGGATAAAAAGGTTGACGGTGCGTACCATGAAGGATTACTACGCGGTACTGGGCATTGCGAAGGATGCTACCCCGGAGGAGATAAAGCGGGCATACAGGCAGTTGGCGCTGCGACACCATCCCGATGTCAGCGATGAGGACGGCGACGTAGGGACCCGTTTCAAAGAGCTAAGCGAGGCATACGAGGTGCTGAGCGATCCCGAACGGAGGAGAAGATACGATCTCTTCGGTGAGGAAGGGCCGGCCCTATCGGGCTTCGGCCAGGGTTTCGACGCATTCACTGGACCCTTCGGGGATATCTTCAACCTCTTCTTCGGCCGTGGACAGGCCCGCGACACGCATGCGCCACGGCGGGGAAGCGACCTGCTGTTTACGCTGGAAATAACCCTCATGGAGGCATTTGGGGGTATCACTCGTAGCATCGAGATTCCAAGGCATGAGCAATGCTCCACATGCGGGGGCACGGGATTGGAGAAAGGCTTCGGCCACGATCTCTGCCCGGAGTGCGGCGGTGAGGGGAAGATAACCCACATGCGGCGCAGCTCCTTTGGCACCTTCAGCTCTACGGTCGCCTGCCGGCGCTGCGGCGGTAGCGGCGAGATAAACACCCACCCCTGCCGGGAGTGCGACGGTAGGGGTGCAAGGCAGATCGTGGATGGTCTGGAAGTGGACATCCCGGCCGGGGTCGACAGCGGCGATCGGATACGCATGACCGGCAAGGGCGAGGCGGGCAACATGGGCGGACCCCCGGGGGATCTCTACATCGAGGTAAGGGTCAGAGAGCACGAGACTTTTTCCCGCCACGGCAGCGACCTCCACGCCATGGTGACCGTGGATATCTCCGAGGCGGCGCTGGGTACGGACGTCGTCATCGCTACGCTCAACGGCGAAGATAGCCTGCACATACCGGCGGGAAGCCAACCTGGAGAAGTCTTCAAGTTGCGGGGCAAGGGAATGCCGCGCCTGCGTGCGCGGTCCGCGGGGGATCTCTTTCTCACGCTGGAGGTTAAAGTTCCGCGTAAATTGAACACCGAGCAGAAGCGGCTGCTCAAGGAGTATCAACGCATCGAAGCACAGAAAAAGGACGCATCCGGAATGATCGCACGCCTGCGCAAGGCGATGAGGCCCTGATCTTGACCACGGCCAGATTTTATGTAGACTCCGCGGCGCTCCTGGAAGGGCAATTGATCCTCGAGGGCGCAGACCACCACCATCTCAGCCGCGTGCTCAGGATGCATGACGGCCAGTTCCTGCAATTGATGGACGGCAAGGGGGCAATCGCCCGGGGTAAGATCCTCGAGATCTCGCGGGCCTGCACTTCTGTTATGGTCGAAGAAGTACGGTTAGTGGAGGAGGAGCGGCCGCTATTGAAGCTTTTCCAGGCGTTGCCGCAGGGCAGAAAGATGGACTCCGTGGTGCAATGGAGCGCGGAGTTGGGTGCGGCTGTCGTGACGCCGTTTGCATGTTCACGCTCTCACGTCCTGGATGTGTCGGTGGAAAAGAGGTTTGAGAGATGGTGCAGGATAGCCATGGAGTCCTCGCGTGTAGCCGGGCGGCCCTATCTCCCCGAGATCAGCAAAGCCCGCGGGTGGGACGAGGTATTGTATGAGCTCGCGGACGTGGAAGTCGTGCTCGTGGCGGACGAGGTGGGTGGAGCGCGGCCCCACGACGCCCTGGGTGACGCGATGGTTCCGGAGGCAGTGGGACTGGTAATCGGGCCGGAGGGGGGTTTCACACAGGTGGAGAGGGAGGATCTGCTCGCAGGAGGGGCTCTTCCCGTGAGCCTGGGAGATACGGTGTTGAGGACGGAGACCGCGGGCATGGTGCTCATGGCCGCGGTAAGGTGTCGTTACGGATTGCTGTGAGGGTGAACATGGCCGGAGTCGCCGTTTACACGGTGGGCTGCAAGGTGAACCAGGCGGAGAGCGATGAGTTGAGAGCGGGCCTGCAGGATGCAGGTCACGATATCGTACGTCTGCCCGCCATAGCGGATCTCTGCGTGGTGAACACCTGCACGGTGACGGCCGAAAGCGATCGCAAGTGCCGTAAGCTCATCCGCTGGCTGGCAAGACGCGGTGCCCGAGCCATCGTTGTCGCGGGATGTTACGCGGAAGTGAGGCCGGGCGATCTGGAAACATTGCCGGGAGTCTTGCGCGTGCTGCCGAACGCGCGGAAGGATGGATGGTTGCGGGAGATAACGTCCATGCTGCCGGAGGGTGGATGCGGCAGCCGCGAGCCGGAAACCCGCCGCACGCGCTCCTTCATCAAGGTACAGGACGGCTGCGAACGCGCCTGCTCCTACTGCATAGTGCCTCTGGCCAGGGGGAAGGAGAGATCGCGACCCGTGGGTGAGATCATGCATGAGGCGACACGGTGTATTGCGACGGGATCGCATGAACTAGTCCTCTGCGGCATCAACCTGGGAAGGTACAGCCAGGGGACCGGCAGGGACCTCGGCTATCTGGTGCGCGAGGTGCTCTCCGCCGGAGATGGATACAGGGTAAGGCTCAGTTCCATCGAACTGGAGGACCTGCACATCGCATGGCTGCGGGATTGGGCCGGATCGGACCGGATCTGCCCCCACCTGCATATCCCGCTGCAGAGTGGCGACGATGCCATCCTGCGGGATATGGGCAGGGGATACACTGCTGAAGACTTCAAAGCACTGGCGGGATCGCTACGCGCGATCTGGCCGGAAGCATCCCTGACTACCGAGGTTATCGTGGGGTATCCTGGTGAGGACGACGAAGCATTCCGGCGCACCGTAGAGGTCCTCTCGCAGGTACGACCGGCGCGCGTTCACGTTTTCCGCTTTTCACCGCGGCCGGGTACGCGGGCATGGAGCAGGAAGGATGCATCAGATCATGTGGAGACGGAGCTGAGATCCGGGATACTGCGGGAGTTGGCGGAAGAATGGCGTTTGGGGTACATTGAGGAGCGCGGGGGGGAGTTACGCGACCTGCTGGTGGAGGAGGTCGTGGTACGCGAGGGAAGCGCGATAGCCCGAGGGACCACGGAGGACTTCATCAAGGGAACTCTCTTCTCGGTTCCTTCCGGAATCGCAGCGGGAGAGATCGTATCTTGTGAGATCTGCGGAGTGACGGGAGGCAGGGCAAGGCTGGAAGCAGTGGAAGGCAATGCCTGAAACACGCTGCGGACGGGACTAAGCGCCGGCCACTAGTATGGGAGGAGCGACATGGAGGAATGCATTTTCTGCAAGATCGCACGAGGAGAGATGGCGTCGGACATGCTCTATTCCGATGATGATGTCATTGCGTTTCGGGATATCAACCCCCAGGCACCCGTACATTTTCTGGTCTTACCCAGAGAACACATCGTCTCCGCCCTCGACCTTACGCCGGATGATGCCGTGCTTCTTTCCAGGATCTTCGAGGTCATCAACATCGTCGCCGAAAAGGAGGACATAGCCGAGAGCGGCATGCGCGTTCTAACCAATGTCGGGAGAGCGGCTGAGCAGATCGTCCTCCATCTACATTTCCATGTCCTGGGGGGCAGAAGGCTGCACTGGCCGCCGGGTTAGATGCTTAGCCGGACAAGCATCCTGGATAAGGGAGGTGCTGAAAACGGAGGATAGGGGTCAGAAAGAACTGAAAATCCTGGTGCCGGGCAACCAGCCCATGGTCGCCCTCCTGGGAGATCGGGACGAGATGTTGAAGGTGGTCGAGAAGGCCTTCAAGAGCAGCATCCTGGTGAGGGGAAACGAGATCACCATACGCGGCGACGCCGGCGAGCTCGAGACCATAGGCAAGCTCTTCGAGGAGTTGCTGGAGTTGCTCACTTCCGGCATGCCGCTGACCCCGGAAAGCGTGGAGCGGGCGATTGAGATGATCCTGGAGGACGGGGAGTTGAACCCCACACAAGTCTTCACGGATATAATCATCTCCAGGAGGGGAAAGGTCATCCGTCCCAAGACTCCGAACCAGAAGCGCTACGTGGAGGCGATACGCTCGAACACCATCGTCTTCTCCATCGGCCCGGCAGGAACCGGAAAGACCTACCTGGCCATGGCCATGGCGGTAAAAGCCCTGCTCGCCAAGGAGGTAGGCAGGATGATCCTCACTCGTCCCGCCGTAGAGGCAGGAGAGAAGCTGGGCTTCCTCCCCGGGGACATGTACCAGAAAGTCGACCCGTATCTCCGCCCCCTCTATGATTGCCTCTACGAGATGCTGGAGGTGGAAAGATTCTCAAAGTACATGGAGCAGGGGATAATCGAGGTCGCGCCGCTGGCGTTCATGCGCGGGCGCACCCTGAACGACGCCTTTATCGTCCTGGACGAGGCTCAGAACACTTCGCCGGAGCAGATGAAGATGTTCCTGACCCGGCTCGGCTTCGGCTCCAAGGCGGTGGTGACCGGCGACATAACACAGATCGACCTGCCGGGCGGGCAGCTTTCCGGGATGAACGTGGTGAGGGAGATTCTCACCGACATAGGCGGCATAGAATTCGTATACTTGGACGAGAGAGACGTAGTCCGGCACAAGATCGTACAGGAGATAGTGCGTGCCTATAGCCGCTACGACGAATCCCGCAACGAGCGCGGAAACTGACGCAAGGGTCGAGGGGAAGATGAATACCCGGGTGCTTGCAGCGGGATTGGGGATGGTGCCGATAGTGGCGTTGCCGATGTATACGACACCCGTTGTTGTATAATAATACAGATCGATGATATGGACGAAAAAGAAGGCTCAAAAGGGCATAAACCCTGGTATGGGTCGTTTATCCCCGAGAGCGGGGAAAAACGGGCCTTTCTGATTTCCCTCACGCTGCTCGTTTGCATCCTCGCCATGCTCGTGCTGGAATACGCGCCGAGAGTTACCCGTTTCGAGGTCGGCAAGCCGAGCACGGAGACGGTCATATCATCGCGCGACTTCAGTGTGGTCGATGAGGAATCGACGCAACAGGCTGAGGATATCGAACGCAGGAGGAAACAGCAGCTCTTCATCGATGACAGCGCCCTAGAGGGAGCCGTAGACAGCCTGGCGGGATTCTTCGATCAGGCCCGCATTATCTCGAAGCACAGCGAGAGCACGGCGGGAAAGGTAGCGGAGCTGCTGGCTACCCAGGAGGATCTGGAGGTGAGCTTCGGGGTACTGGAGACCGTCGTCACAGCCACCGAAGAGGAATCATCATTGATCTATGCCACGGCGATCGACCTCCTCAACGTGGCCATGTCGGAGCCGGTTGCGGGCGACAACATCGCTGAGAAGCGGGAGGAGATAGAAGCGCGGGCGGAGGGCATGCCCATCGTCGTAGATGCCAGGCGGGCGGCCATGGAGCTGGCTGCTTCCTTCCTCACCGTAAACACCCCGTATTCTTCCGCGACCATTAACCTGGATATAGAAACGTCGCTGGAAGAGTTGGGGCCGGTGACCATCAAATACAGCGTAGGTCAGAAGATAGTCGACAAAGGCGAGATAATCACCGAGCTGACCCTGGCATCGCTAAGCGCGGCGGGGGCGCTCTCTCCCGTGGGAAACTATCAGCAGGTACTGGGTATCGGCCTTCTCGTACTGGCGTTATACGCCCTGGCGCTCATCTTCTTCAAGCGCTACCGGCCGGATATCGCGGGGAACTGGAGAGTCGTGGCCATGATCTGCCTGGTATTCCTGGTGTTCTGCCTGTCCTGCCGCCTCTGCGCGGTCTTTATCGATGAAAACCCCCTGTGGGGATACCTGATCCCCCTGGCCCTGGTCGGCATGACCATGGCGGTCCTCCTGGACCGGCTGGTGGCGCTGTTCATGGTGTTGATGGGAGGGGTGCTCACGGGACTCTTCGTCAAGGGCAACATATACCTCACCATAGCCGCGTTGATGGGGGGTCTCGCCGGCGCTCTCCTGGTGGTGGAGGTGAAAAACCGCCAGGACCTCATGCGCAGCGCCGTCGAGGTCTCGCTGATCATATCCGCCGTTTCCATGATCACCGCGAGCCTCATCAAGGACGTGAGGTTCATCCTCCTCGCGGGCCTGCTGGGACTGGGGAACGGGATCGTCGTCTCCATCGTCACCCTCGGCTCCCTGCCGGTGCTGGAAAGGATATCCGGTATCGTGACCCCCATGCATCTTCTGGAACTTGCCTCGCCCGATCAGCCACTCATGAGAGAGCTCATCTCCAAGGCGCCGGGGACCTACAGCCACAGTGTGATCGTGGGCAACCTGGCCAATGCGGCGGCCGTCGAGATCGGCGCGGATGCCCTGCTCGCGAGGGTGGGATCCTACTATCACGACGTAGGCAAGATCAAGCGTTCGGGTTTCTTCGTAGAAAACCAGCCCCGGGGATTGAGCAGCCACGAAAACCTCAAGCCCAACCTGAGTGCCCTGGTCATCACGGCTCATGTCAAGGAGGGCGTGGAGCTGGCCCGCGAATATCACCTGCCGGACGAGATCGTGGCCATAATCAAGCAACACCACGGCACGTCACTCGTGCGTTATTTCTATGCCCGGGCGCTGGAGGAGGGGAGCGGTCCGGAAACCGTGTCCGAGAGCCGTTTCCGCTACCCCGGAGAGAAACCACAGAGCAAGGAAGCGGCCATAGTCATGCTGGCGGATGCCATAGAGGCCGCGGCAAAAGCACTCGAGAAGCCGACGCCGGTGAAGTTGGAGCAGCTGACGCGCATGCTCAGCATCGAACGGCTGCAGGATGGACAGCTTAACGAATCCAACCTCACCCTGGGCGATCTCGAGAAGATAAACAAGGCCTTTTTGCGCATCCTAACCAGCATGTATCATGAACGCGTGGAATACCCCGCTCTGGTAAAGGAAGAGGGCATATCTTGAGAGTCGCAGTGAACAGCTCTGTTGCCTGCCGCATCGATAAGAGAGCATTGAAAAGAGCCTGCATCAAGGCCTTGAGGGCGGAGCGGGTGAGGAGGGATGCCGTGCTCTCGCTGGCCTTTCTCTGCGAAGGCGATATGTGCGATCTCAACCGCCGTTATCTTCTCAGGGACGGGCCAACCGACGTCCTGGCGTTTCCCATGGAGGTGGAAACCCCGGGCGGCTTTCTCCTGGGAGATGTAGTCATCTGTCCGGATTACGTGGTCTCGCGGAAGGGGGAGTACGGTATCGAGGATGGAAAGGAGTTGGAATACGTGGCCATCCACGGCATACTTCACCTGTTGGGATACGAGGATGATGATGAAGAGGGGGCGCTTGCCATGGACCGCAGGCAGAGAGAGATACTGGGGGTAGCGGGAGAGGTGGAGCGATGACGTTGCTTGTGCGCTTCGCGGTCGAAACAGCCGAGGCCGCGAGCGGGGTGAGCGGAGGCGAACTGGCCTGGCGTATAATCGTCCTGGCCCTGCTGCTCGTCGCGGCCGCCTTCCTGGCCGCTGCCGAGATATCCCTGGTCAGCGTGAACCGTTTCCGCGTGCGCTCGCTGCGCGAGGAGGGAAACCGGCGGGCGGATAAGCTGGACAGGCTACTGGATCATCCCAACCGTTTTCTCTCCACCATCCTCATGCTTACCCTGCTGGTCCAGGTGGGGGCGTCGGCCATAGCGACCGGCCTGGCATTGAGCATCGGGCTTCCCGTGGCCACCGCCATAGCCACGGGCGTTATGACCTTTCTCATCTTCATATTCTCTGAAATGGCGCCCAAGACCTATGCCACCAATCATCCGGAACGGGTGGCCATGGCGGTTGCGCCCGTCGTGAACATCCTGGCCGTGGTCTTCTACCCCGTTGTACGCGTCTTGATACTCATCTCCAACGGCGTCATCCGCATCTTCGGCGGAAAAACCATCAAGGAAGGCCCCTTCGTCACTGAGGGCGATATCAAAGCGCTTGTCTCGGCAGCCGAGGAGCAGGACGTCATCGAGGAGGAAGAGAAGAAGCTCATCCATTCAATCTTCGAGTTCGGGGACACCCTGGTGAGGGAGGTCATGATACCGAGGACCGACATGGTCATGCTGGACGAGGAATCAGGACTGGAGGAAGCACTGGAGATCATCCTCAGCTCAGGTTTTTCCCGCATTCCCGCATACAGGAAGGACTTCGACCACATCGTCGGCGTCCTCTACGCCAAGGACCTCTTGCCCTATCTCAAGCGCGGAGAGAGCGACGTAAGGCCGCGGGATTTCCTGCGCGAGACATACTTCGTGCCCGAGACGAAGAGGGTCAGCGAACTCCTCACGGAGCTACGCACGCTCACCATCCATATGGCGATAGTCCTGGACGAGTACGGCGGCACGGCTGGGCTGGTGACCATTGAGGACATGCTGGAGGAGATCGTCGGCGAGATATTCGATGAATACGACAGCGCTATGGAGCTCTACGAGAGCCTGGGGGACGGCAGGTATTCCTTCGATGCGCGTATCTCCATAGATGACCTCAACGAGCTGCTCTGTACGGACCTGCCGGCCCACGAGTGGGACACCCTGGGCGGGCTCATATATAACCTCATGGGAAAGATCCCCAAGCAGGGGGAGGCGGTGGAGTTCGAGGGGATGCGCCTTACGGCCCAGAAAGTGGTAGGCCGGCGCATCTACAAGGTACTCCTGGAGGTTTTGGAGCAGGAGGAATGTGACAGCGAGTGAGCATTCCGGAAGAAGGCCGAAAGGAAGCGCCGGCTGGATATACGCGGGTGACCTGCTGGGCAAGAATATCGGGCTGATCTTCACCGACCGCCGTGGAGGCGCGAGCCCACCCCCCTTCGACTCCCTCAACCTGGCTTATCATACGGGCGATGAGCCCGACAACGTGGTCCGCAACCGTGCGGAAGTCGCGCAGACACTGGGCATACCGGAGAAACGTTTCGTCTACCTGGATCAGGTACACGGCCTGCATGTGGTCCGGGCAGCGTTACCCGACGGCGGAAGCACAGGAGAGGCGATCTTGGCGGCCGACGGTGTATTCACCACGCAGCGGGGAGTAGTGCTCTCCGTTCTCACGGCAGACTGCGTACCTATCGCCGTCGGACTGCCCGCAGCGGGCATAGTGGCCATGCTGCATGCCGGATGGAGGGGGACGGTCGGGAACATCGCCGGCTGTGCGCTGCACGGGATGCGCATGGAGCTAGGGCTGGACCCGGGGGAGATACACGTGGTTATGGGACCGGCTATCGGCCCGTGCTGTTATGAAGTCGATGAAGGCAGAGCCCGCCTTTTTGTCGAAAGATATGGCGAAAAGAGTAAGGTGGTGACCGGAGAAGATGGACGCAGGCTGGACCTCCTGCGAGCCAACCTGCTCAACCTGATCGAAGCGGGAGTGAGAGAGGAGAACATCAGCGGGGTGGGAGGATGTACCTGTTGCGATGACAGGTACTACTCCTTCCGCAGGGATGGAGTCACCGGCAGGCAGGGGGCATTCGTCTTCCTGCAGGACGGGGGGTGAGATTTGCGATCGCAATGAAGGTAAGGGCGCATGTGCTGGTATCCGGCAGGGTCCAGGGGGTATATTATCGCTCCTACGCCGTGGACCAGGCCATTTTGCTCGGGGTAACGGGATGGGTGCGTAATATCCAGGGAGGGCGCGTAGAGGCGGTCTTCGAGGGAGAGGAAGACGCCGTGGAGAAGATGCTCGCCTGGTGCTGGGAGGGGTCTCCTTCATCGCGAGTGTCCGCTGTGGAGGTGGAACGGGAGGAGCCGACGGGGGAATTCACGGATTTCTCCGTGGCGTATGGATACAGGGGTGGGAGATGAGCGAAGCCGATATCGTGCTCAGGTTGCTGATGGCAACTGCCTGTGGCGGGCTCATCGGCATCGAACGGGAGCGCGGAGACCGCCCCGCGGGCTTTCGCACCTATATCATGATATCGCTGGGGGCTGCCCTCTTCACCGTCCTCTCACTCATTGCTTTCCCGGGTGCAGACCCGGCACGGGTCGCTGCACAGGTCGTGGTGGGAATCGGCTTCCTGGGAGTGGGGGTCATCGTGGTCTACGCCGGCACGCATGTCGTCGGGATTACCACGGCGGCCACCATGTGGGCCACCGCGGCGGTCGGCATGGCCGCGGGCTCTGGATATTACATGACCTCCCTATACACTACGGGGATAATCCTCGCCGTGCTTGTTGCGCTGCCCTGGGTGGAGAAGAAGATCATAGCCAGGTTCAGGAGCCGCCAGCTCTATTTCACCATCCACAGTCGCCCGAGGCCGGGATTGGTGGAGGAAGTGGAGGCTACCCTCTCTCAATACGGCATCAACTCTATGTTGCTGAGGTTCTACGAGTGCAAAGGCGGCGAGGGCGAATGCTCCATCCTGTTGCGGGTCAGCGTGCCCGCACGTATAAACATTATTGAGGTCATGGACACCCTGTATCAGATATATGGGGTCAGCGTCGTGAGCTTCGAAGAATAGCGCCTGAGCGTGCGGGAGAAGGATTGATTGGAAAACATTGCGCGGAACCTGGAATCGGTGCGGGAACGCATAGAGCGAGCGGCCGTGAGGTCCGGGATGGACCCCGGCGGCGTCACGCTCGTAGCCGTCAGCAAGGGAAGGTCCCTGGAATCGATCAGGGCGGCGGTGAGCGCGGGCCAGACAGTGTTCGGCGAGAACCGCGCCCGGGAGTTATGCGATAAGATGGACCGGTTGGACGCGGACCTGGAATGGCATTTCGTTGGCCATCTCCAGAGGAATAAGGTTAATATGGTGGTAGGAAAGGTGGCTCTCATCCACTCCGTTGACAGCCTGCGCCTCCTGGAGGCCGTCGCTTTGCGTGCTGAGGAACTGGGGATGATCCAGGATATCCTCCTGCAGGTGAACGTGTCCGGCGAGGAGAGCAAGTACGGTATCGCGGCGGAAAGAACCGCGGAACTACTGGAAGCGGAGCTGGACCTGGCAGCCGTTAGAGTGCGCGGGCTTATGACCATGGCGCCCCTGGCGGTCGAGGCGGAGATAAGGCCCTGTTTCCGCCGCTTGCGGGAGCTCAGAGATGAACTGGCGCGGGATTATCCCGCTGCAAGCCTCGATATCCTGAGCATGGGCATGACGCAGGATTTCGAGGTGGCGCTGGAAGAAGGAGCAAATATGGTCCGCATCGGGACGGCCATATTCGCCACATAGAGTCGTTGGGAGGTATCGCCATGGCTGGTTTTTTTCGCAGAGCCCTGATATACCTTGGGCTCGTGGAGGATGACGAGTTCGAGGAGATGCTGGAATACGAAGAAGGCCGTGTAGATATCGCAGAACCCCCGCCTTCACGGCGAGCGCAGCGCGAGGAAGCAAGGGTAGCATCTATCCAGGCCGTGCCCAGCAAACAGGTGCGTATGCACATGGTAGAGCCTAAGTCCTTCAACGATGCGGAACAGATCGGACAGAAGTTCAAGTCGGACATACCGGTTATCATCAACCTGCAGCAGGCGGACGCGGAACTGGCTAAGAGGCTGATCGATTTCTCCAGCGGCCTCACCTACGGCCTCGACGGGGGGATCCAGCGCGTGGCCGAAAAAGTCTTTCTGCTGTCACCCCATAACGTGGAGGTATCCGCCGAGGACAAACGATGGCTGCGCGAAAAGGGTTTCTTCAACCAGTTTTAGTTTTATCCGGCGGAGGCAAGGCTATTACAGGAGTTTGCATATGAGCAGGATCGCTTTTATCGGCGCCGGCAAGATGGCGGAAGCGATATTGAAGGAGTTGCTGCGCGTGGAATGGGCGGGCAAGGAGAGTATCGTCCTCTCGGACGTGGACCGCGAACGCCTGGAGTCGATGGCCGTGGAATACGGGACGATTACGACCCCATCCAACCCCGACGCCGCCCGCGATGCGGAGATCGTCCTCCTGGCGGTGAAGCCGCAGAAGCTCGAGGAGGTCCTGCGCGAGTTGTCCGGCGTGATTGACGCCGGCCAGTTGGTAATATCCATAGCCATGGGTAAGAGCACCGAGTTCATCGAAGCACTCCTGCCCGAAGGTATTCCCGTAGTACGGGTGATGCCCAATAACCCGGCCATGGTCGGAGCGGCGGTATCCGTATTGAGTTATGGGCGCCATGCGGACGAAGAAGCGCGCCGCAGGGCGAAAGAGGTCTTCTCGTGCCTGGGCGAAGTATACGAGATCGCCGAGATGCTGCAGGACCAGGCCATGGCCATCTCCGGTTGCGGCCCGGCCTATTTCTACGTGATCGCCGAAGCATTGTGCGATGCCGGGGTAAGGCTCGGCCTCGATCGCTCGCTGGCGCGGAAACTGGTGACCGGGACGATGATCGGAGCCGGTACCATGATGAGAGATTCCGGCGAACATCCTGCACAACTGAAGGACATGGTCACATCGCCCGGCGGTTCCACCATAGCAGCCCTGGAAGCCCTCGAGGAGGCAGGATTGCGCAACGCGTTCTATAAGGCTGTAGCGGCGGCGTGGAGGAGGGCCAAGGAGGTATGAGGTGGAGGTAGTCGGCGATATCCTATGGTGGATATTGCTCGCCTATCTCGTCGCCATAGTCGCGAGGATCATCATCGGCTGGTTGCCGGTGAAATGGCCGCGCAGCATCAGGCCCATAGTGGTGTTCATCTACGACATCACCGAGCCCCTGCTCTCTCCGCTGCGCGGGGTGATACCCATCGTTCCCCTGGGCGAAGGGGCGGGATTGGACCTCTCGCCCACCATAGTGATATTTGCGATACTGTTCCTGCAATGGCTGGTAAGAAAGGTTTTTGGCTAGCTGAAAGCCGGGTTAACTTGTTAGCGGAAAGCCCCGATAAACTTTATACTTGTTAGTAACGGAGGGATCTGTCCAGGTATCAGGTGTGGCGCGTTAAAGGAGGCGGTTGAGTTGGCTATCAGCCCCATGGATATCCATCACAAAGAATTCGGCACGGTTCGTATGGGAGGATACAACAAGGAGGAGGTCGACTCCTTCCTGGATATGGTAGCGGACGAATTGGACAGGTTGCTCCATCGCAGCCAGGAGCAGGCTGAGCTGGTGGAGTCGATGCGGCAAAAGGCGAGCCAGTTCGATTCCATGCAACAGACCCTGCAGAACGCACTTATCAATGCCCAGAAGAGCGCGGATAACATAGTCCAGGAAGCGCGGGCTCAGGCCGAGGGCCAGATGAAAGAGGCCCAGGAGCAGAGTGCGCGCATCCTGGAGGATGCACAATCGGAGAGATCCCATATATCCCAATCATTCGCCGGCATACGCGACCAGGTATACAGGTACATGTCCACCATGCGCGAGCTTCTGGATAAAAACCAGGCGATGATCAAGGAGTACGAAGCACGGCTTTCGGCGGCCGAATTGAAGGAACAGCCCGCGGCCGCTCCAGCTCCGCCCGCACCGGAGCCGGCATCTGCATCCGCCCCGATTCCGGAGTTCCCCAGGCAGGCTGCCTTCGAGGAGGCGCCTCCCCGCATGCCGGAACCACCTGCCCCACCGCAGTACGAACCGGCGGAGTCATCCATGCGCGCAGAGCAGGTGCAACCGCCCGCGCCGCTCCCGGAACCCGTTGTTGAAAAACCGTACGAGCCACCGCCCCAGCCAGCTGCGGAGCCTGCGATGGCACAATACGAAGAGATGGAGACCGCGGCAGTCATGGAGGAAACGCCTCCCCCTCCCCCTCCGCCCACATACACCCCGGAGCAGGAGATGGAGATGATGCGGGAGACCTTGACGCAGGAAGGGCCGCCGGCTCCAGACGTGGAGGCGTTGCCTGCTGCCGAACCGGAGCCCGCCGCCGAGCCTGCCGAACCCCCCGAGGAAGAGGGCGGCGAGAAGCACTTTTTCTGGGAATAGGTTCGCTGTTGCCCGGGGACGACAGGTAACGGTCTCGCTCCGTTTCTTAAACCTGATGCGGTTGCTTATCCGGCCCGAGGCCGAGTACACCGGCCGATAAATATGGTGATGCACCGAGAGTGCCGATGCGCCACGCCTGCAAGGTATAAAGGCCCTATGCAGCAGGAGGTCGTTATGGCTGGAAAACAGAGGACTGGAGGCATCGCGGCAACGTTGCTCTCTGCCCTGACCGTCGCGGGGACATTGCACCAGGCATCACCCTGCCATTGGGGAGACCCGTTGATCGCGGAGGAGAGTGGGCTCCGTCAGTTCATGCTGAAACGTTACGCCTGGATGGAAGTACGGCTGCTGGCATTTTTATACTGGCTTCTCCGCCGTCCCTTCATGAGCAACTCATGGATCAACCGGCTGTTCTATTACTCCATGGCCAAGTTCGCCGGCGAGCATATGGTTGCCAGCCAGGTCATGACCTTGGAGGAGATGCTGGAGTTCATAGCGGATATGCCCGAGGACGGAAAGATAGCGGTTGGCCCCTGCCGCTGCCGCCTGGCCACCCATGCCTGCGACCATCCGCTGGAGACCGACATCGTGATCATGACCGGCACCGAGATATGGCTGGACCTCTTCCCCAAGGACTACCGCGTCATCGCCAGGGAGGAAGCCGCAAGCATCGTGAGGGAGTGCTACGAACTGGCATTGGTGCCCATGCTGGACAGGCACATGTATTTCCGCGGGAGCGCCAATTACTTCGTTATCTGCAATTGCTGCAAGTGCTCCTGCCTGCCCATCTGGGCCTACAGGACCTACAAGAGAGCCGGATACCGGTACATCCCCTCCGTATACCGCTCCATCGTGGATTCAGGCAAGTGCGAGGGGTGCGCGACCTGCGTTGAGATCTGTGCCTTCGAGGAGAGAAGGCTGAGCGGGAACAAGGCTCAAGTCCTCGATTGCCAGGGGTGCGGCCTGTGTGTCAAGTTCTGCCCCAACCAGGCCAACACCATGGTCGCGCGCTGAACAGGCGAGGCGCGCGACGCAAAGCCGGGGAGGTCAATAACCTTCCCGTGCCACCCTCGTCAACATAGTTAACATAATACTAGTTAATAATTAACTATTTGAAGGTGGGAAACAGGAATATGAGATAGGTACCCGGGGCGATGCGCATATGGCCGCTGCATCCCCGGCAGAGTTATTCGGCTCTTCTCCGGAGGCGTGGCCTGGCCAGACCAAACCCACCATCCTTTGCCCGCACTTTCAGGAGAGGAACCGGGTCATTGAGGTCTAAGAATCTCGACGGTGAGGACGTCGTCGGGAGTAACATTCCACCTACATGTGGAGCTATCCCTGCCGGACGCCAGCTCGTACAGCCCCTGGGCCGTACCTGCCAGCATCGGCTCCATGCATGAATTCTCTACGCTCATCTCCAGGTGATCCTCGTCCAGCTCCAGGGAAGAGACGCTTCCCAGGCCGCGCACGGCCAGCCCGTGGAAGAGGGTCTCGATCTCGTTCCACCCCGTGATGTGTTGCAGCCTGTCCCTGGCGTAGAGCCTCTGGGTCTCGACGACCATGTCCGGTATGGCCTCCTGCAACTCTACCTCCAGTTCGTTCAACATGGCATCCAGCCCCCAGGGCGTGAAGAAAGCGATCCTTTCTTTGCTCACGGGGTGGGATATGATCCCCGTCTCCACATCCCAGCGATAGGCCGCCATATCCAGGGGGATGTGGCAGGCGGGGCAGCGGTCGTACTCGATCCTGCCGGGCCGGTAGACATAGCGCCTCTCTTCAAACCTGCCCTGCAGCTCGACACGGTGACTGCCGAGGCGTATGACCACCTCGTATTCGTCCTCGTCCGTCTGCCGGTATTCGGAGTAAGCGTCTCTCCCCTCGATGGATTCCACGGCACCCAGGATATTGCCGCAGATTATCGCCAGGGAATGGGGGTTGTTGACCAGGAACCTAAGGCGATAATCACCCCCCTTGCCCCTTTGCATTTCGAGCATCCGGATCGTACCGTAGCCGTATGCCTTGCCCAGGTTGCAGAGGTATGCTACCACCTGCTTGAAGCCGATCCGCCTGAGCGTTTTGCGCAGGGGTGAGGGCACGATGTTGTCCACGTATTGCCGGGCATTCCGGGATGCGCATTCGGTTGTGATGTGCTCCAGGGGGATGCCGATCATCTCCGACAGACCATTGAAGATACCGTCTATGCGGTCGAAATCGAAGAAGCTCATGCGTATGGGCTGCTTTCCGGTCTGGATTATCGCTCCATTGTCCTCCCACTTGTACATCTTGCTCACCAGGAGCGGGACCCCGCATTCCCTGCACATTCTCATGGTATTTCTCCAGTCTCTCCGCCACTTTTGCATGCCGGGCAAATATCCGTGCTATGAAGAGATATTCGGCCGGGGTCGGCGATCTCTTGATGCAGCATCACGGGCGCTCTTCGGCGTGCGCTGCCGCAAGACAGGATAAACTCCGATTCTGGCTGAACCGGAAGCGGCGGCTATGTTATCTGCAGCCGGGCCCGGGTTTCCGAGGGCGTTATACCGCGGGCGAGCACCGTCTTGTTGCGCGCAGTGTGGCCTCTCAACAACTCGATACGGGAGGAGGGGATGCCCAGGGCTTGCGCCAGCAGTTTAAGCGCTTCCCTGTTCGCCTTGCCTTTCTCGGGCAGAGAGTGCACGCATATGACGACCCTCCCATCTCGCAGCCCCTCCACGCCGTGCCGCGACGAGGCGGGACGCACCCGGATCTCGATGGTGGAGCCATCTGCGTGTTCCCTTACCGCCCGACCTTCCATGGCGACCTCGCTCATCCGGGAAGGAGGGATTCTCTTCCCGTACCCCATGCAAATCGCTGTATGTCTACCAGTATTCTTCTTTCGGGAACGATGTACAAGGGCGTGCATGCATGTGCTTCCGCCACGGGAACGGCATGATGACCGGTACGAGCTGTGCGTGAGCTCGGCAGAGCGATGGGACGGTCTTCCATGGTGTATAGCCGCCCATGTTATTGCACTAAGATAACCTGCGTGCTAATAATGGAGCAAAATCCCTTGTTGTCACGGAGTGAGGAGATGGATTACCGTAAGACCTTGAACCTCCCGCGGACCGATTTTCCCATGAAAGCGAACCTGCCCAGGAGGGAGCCGGAGATCCAGAGGTTCTGGAAGGAAACAGACATCTACGGGCGAGTCCTCGAAGCGACGGCCGGCAAGCCGCCGTTCATACTGCATGACGGTCCCCCCTATGCCAATGGCGACCTGCACCTGGGCACGGCCCTGAACAAGATCCTCAAGGATATCATCATCAAGTACAAGAGCATGAGTGGCAACTTCTGCCCCTATGTGCCGGGATGGGATTGCCATGGACAACCTATAGAGTTCAACGTGGAGAAGATGCTCGGCGAGGAAAAAAGCAAGCTGGACATCATGGAAGTGCGCAGGCGCTGCCGCGAGTACGCGCTGCATTACGTCGACCGCCAGTCAGAGCAGTTCCAGCGCCTGGGCGTGCGTGGCGATTTCGACCACCCCTACCTTACCCTCAAGCCCTCCTACGAGGCGGTGAACATCTGGGTGCTGGCAAGGATGCTGGAGCATGGCCTCATATTCCGCAGTCGCAAGCCCATCCATTGGTGCCCGCGCTGCGTTACCGCCCTGGCGGAGGCGGAACTCGAGTACGCGGACAAGATATCTCCTTCCATATATGTGAAATTCCCCCTGCTGGAGCCCGTACCGGGCGCGGGAGAGAAGGCCGCAATGGTGATCTGGACCACCACGCCCTGGACCCTGCCCGCCAACGTGGCCATCGCCCTCCATCCCGGCATGGACTACGTCCTGCTGCAGGCGAACGGCGAGAACCTCATCCTGGGGGAGCCCCTGCTCGAGAAGGCCGCCAGTGAGATGGGCATCGGAACATACGCGGTGAAGGCGAAGTTGAAGGGAAGCGAGCTCTCGGGCGCAAAGGCCGTCCACCCGTGGCGGGACCGCCCCTCGATCATAGTCACGTCGGAATATGTGACCACCGAGCAGGGAACGGGAGTGGTGCACATTGCGCCCGGCCACGGCCAGGAGGATTACCAGGTAGGGCTGGAGTATGACCTGCCCATGCCCATGCCCGTGGACGACCTGGGGAGGTTCACCGCCGAGGCGCCGGAGTTCGAGGGGCTGTTCGTTGACGATGCCAACCCCGCGATCATCTCGGACCTGAAAGAGAAAGGCCTGCTCCTCGGGGTGGGGGATTTCACGCATTCTTACCCCCATTGCTGGCGTTGCAAGGGGCCGGTGATCTTCCGCGCCACGCCCCAGTGGTTCGTGGGCGTTGATCGTCCCTACGACGGCGCCTCGCTGCGCCAGAGGTGCCTGGCTGCCGTCGATGATGTGAAGTGGATACCGGAATGGAACAGCCGCCGCATGCGCGGGATGTTGGAGACCCGCCCCGACTGGTGCATCTCCCGCCAGAGGGCATGGGGTGTGCCCATACCGGCCTTCTACTGCCAGGATTGCGGCAAGGAGCTCTTCACATCAGCTTCCTTGCGTAAGGTGGAGGAGCTCATCGCTGCGGAGGGCGCGGACGCCTGGTTCCTGAGGGATGCGGTAGAGATACTCGGAGAGGGCTTCAGCTGCGAGGGATGTGGGTCGGAGCGATTCCGCAAGGAGAACGACATACTGGACGTCTGGTTCGAATCCGGTATAAGCCACGAGGTAGTCCTGAACCAGTGGGAGGGGATGACCTGGCCCTGCGATATGTACCTGGAGGGTAGCGACCAGCACCGCGGCTGGTTCCAGACCGCACTGCTCACCGCCATGGGGACGCACGGAGCACCCCCTTACCGCTCCGTACTCACCCATGGTTTCTTCGTGGACGCCGAGGGAAGAAAGATGTCCAAGTCCCTTGGCAACGTCATCAACCCCCAGGATATATGCGACACGCTGGGAGCGGAGATCCTGCGGCTATGGGTGGCCGCCGCCGACTATACCGTAGATATCCCGGTATCACAGGAGATATTCGATCGCCTGGTGGAGGCGTACCGCCGCATGCGCAATACCCTGCGCTTTCTCCTCGGTAATCTCCATGATTTCGACGCGGACAGGGACGCGGTGGAACCGGGAGGGATGGAGGAGCTGGACCGTTGGATCATGTCGCGGCTGCAGGGATTGGTGGAACGCTGTACAGGCGCTATGGAGGAGTATCAGCTACACGTTCTCTACCATGCGCTGCATAACTTCTGCGCCGTCGATCTGAGCTCGCTCTACCTGGATATCCGCAAAGACTGCCTGTATACCTTCGCACCCGCTTCGGCGCAGAGAAGGTCGGCGCAGACCGCCGTCTACAACATCCTGCATACCATCGTCCGACTCATGGCGCCGGTTCTGTGCCACACGGCCGAGGAAGCATGGCGTCTCATGGAAGGTGAAGCCGATACGAGCGTGCAACTCCAGGAATGGCCGTTCCCCGGCGAGGAGTGGAGGGACAGAGCCCTCGAGGGGACATACGATGATCTGCTGGTCGTGCGCGATATGGTCACCAAGGCTCTGGAGGAGAAACGCACCGCCAAGGAAATCGGGACCTCCCTCGAGGCGCTGGTGAAGCTTTCCATACCTCCTTCCCTGGCGGATGTTTTCGTTTCCAGGAGGGACTTCCTGCCTACGTTGTTCATCGTCTCCCGAGTGGATCTGGATATCCTGGCGGAAGAAGGGGAGGTCCAGGTCATGGTGGAGAAGGCGCCCGGAGAGAAATGCGCGCGATGCTGGAATTATCGCATCTCGGTGGGAGAGGATGGATCGCATCCGGAGATATGCGATCGTTGCCTGCCCGTGGTCAGAAGGGCCTCGACCGAATAGGCAGGCATATGACATCGGGACGCCCGGTGGCCGGCGGGGATAGCGGCCCTTTTCAAATCCATCTCGGCACTTCAAGCCAGTATGCCTCCTGCGGAGAGGCCGGAGGGCTCGCTTCAAGAAGTGCGGGTGAAAACCGTCCGGCCTGACCCCGGGCAACGACGCCCGAGTCCCGATATCAATTCACCCGCATTTCTTGGAGAAGAACCGGCCGTCGATTTCGTACTTGTGAAAAGAATGGAATCGTGCATAATAGGGATAATGTATGGCAAGGAAAGTCGTCAAAGGCTGTGATTGCAGATGAATAAAAAGAAGCTTACAGCGTTTCAAAAGATACTCTTGCAGGAAAAGGATGTGCTGGAGAAGCAGTATCGTGACCTGGAGGAGGGGAACCTGCATAACTCGCAATCCGACTTCTCGGGGGAGATGCCCTTCGAGGAGGAATACGCGGCAAGTGGGACCACCACCTTCGAACGCGAGAGGGACCTCTCCCTTTCCGAGAACGTCAAAGATATCCTCAAACGCGTCAACGAAGCCCTCGACCGCATCGACAGCGGCACTTTCGGTGTCTGCGAGATGTGCAGCCAGCCCATACCCGAAGAGCGCCTGAAGGCGCTGCCATACGCCAACCTCTGCATTACGTGCAAACAGAAAGAAGAAAAGGCCTTCCGGTAACCCTCCTGGTTACCGCCCTCATCACGCTGGCCATCGACCAGTTGAGCAAAGCCCTTGTAAGGGTATATCTGCCAACCGGTAAAGAGGTGTCTCTGGGCGGTTTTGGAAAACTGTCTCAGGTGCGCAACCCGGGCACGGCTTTCGGGATCATCGAGGGCAGATCGTGGCCGCTTTTCCTGGCGAGCATAGCCATATTCATAGTGCTCGTCGTGGTCTTATGGCGCTGGGGGGGGCCGGGATCGTTCTTTTTCCAGATGGGCCTGGGCTTGATTATCGGTGGGGCGATAGGTAACATCATCGACAGGATAGCCCTGGGCGCGGTTGTCGACTTCGTAGATCTTGGATTCTGGCCCATGAGATCCTGGCCCGTGTTCAACTTTGCCGACCTCGCCATCGTCATCGGGGTGGGAATCACTCTGATAATCGTGATCAAGGACAGCCTCAGCAGGGAACCGCAGGAGGTGTAGGCGAGCCCGCAACCCCTGGAAGAACGGAGGCGTCGGATGCCTGAGGAAGCGGTGCAGCCTGTGAGGCGAGGAATGAGGAGTAGTGATTGAGACCGGAACTGTTTGACATAGGCCCTTTGACCGTGCACGCGTACGGGTTTTTCCTCGCCCTGGCCTTTATCGTGGGCATGCTGGTGAGCTTCTGGTACCTCCGCCGGCAGTTTCTCGATGCCTACGTCGTTTTCGAGCTGGTACTGGCAGCCGCGGTGGGAGGAATTATCGGCGCCAGGATCTTCTATGTGGTAGGGCATTGGAGCGAGTTCTCGGCCAACTGGTGGGAGATCCTGAAGTTCTGGAATGTCGAGGGTCTTGTCTTCTATGGCGGATTCATCGTCGGGGTACTTGCCGCGGCGGCCGTGATAAGGCTGCGCGGCCTGTCCGTAGGGGTGGTACTGGACTCGGGCGGCCTGGCGGTACCGGCCGCATTGGCTGTAGCCAGGGTGGGATGCTACCTTAACGGGTGTTGCTTCGGAAAATCATCCGGACTGCCCTGGGCGGTGTATTTCCCCGTAAAAACACAGATGAATATGGGTATGCCCCCCAACCCAGTCCATCCCACGCAGATCTACGAGATTATCCTCGACCTGGCGATACTCGTGATCCTACTCGCGGTCTACAAGAGGTTCAGATATCGCGGAGAGATAATGCTCTCCTTTATCATGCTCTACGCCGTTGCCCGTTTTATACTGGAGTTCTTCCGCTACCATACCAATGCTTCAGCGAACCTGTTCTTCCAGCTCCTCAGCATAGCCGCTTTCGCTCTAGCCGGTCTGGCGCTGCTGTTCAGACGCAGATTACTGCCGGAGGCAAGATAGTGTGCGGCCCTTGAGGTATACCGTCTCCGCGGAGGAGAAGGGCGATAGACTGGACCGTTTCGTCGCCAGGTCCACCGGCATGACCCGGACTCAGGCGCAACGACTCGTCGCTTGCGGCGCCATCAGGGTGAACGGGGAGATACTCTCCAAGCATCACCGCTTGCGGGAGGGTGAAAACGTCGAGGTAGAGCTGCCGGATCCCGAGGCCGCGGAGCCTTCGCCCCAGGATATTCCGGTCGAGATACTCTATCAGGACAGCGAGCTGGCCGTAATATCAAAGCCCGCGGGCCTCGTGGTCCACCCTGCTGCGGGGCATGCGGAGGGCACGTTGGTAAACGCCCTCCTCTACGCCATCGATGATCTCTCGGGAATCGGTGGGGTCCTGCGTCCCGGCATAGTGCACCGCCTCGACCGGGATACCTCGGGACTCATGGTGGTGGCAAAAAGCGACCTTTCCCATGTTCGTCTTCAGGAGATGATAAAACAGCGAGTGCTGAAGCGTTTCTACCTGGCCCTCGTGCACGGAATACCCGCCACGCGGCTGGGGACGGTTGATGCGCCTGTAGGAAGGGATGCGCGGGATCGCAAACGTATGGCGGTGACGTCGGAATCGGGTAGGCCGGCCGTCACGCACTTCAGGGTAGAGCGGGAATTCAAGGACTGTGCCCTCCTCGAGGTAGAGCTGGGGAGCGGCAGAACCCATCAGATACGCGTTCACCTCTCCTATATCGGCCATCCTGTAGCCGGCGATAGGGAGTATGGCGTCAGGGGCGAACTGGAAAGGGAATTGGGCCTGGAACGTCAATTCCTTCATGCCTTCAGGCTGGAATTTCCACATCCCGTCGGCGGCGAGGATCTCGCTTTCGAGGACCCGCTGCCACAGGACCTGGAGCGAGCGCTGCGCATACTGGAAACCATGCAGGGCCCCACTTGAGCGATTTACCAGTTTCTGCTACTCCTTTCAAGGCCTGAAAACGACCACTCAAGAACCGAATTGGCTCGTTTTCGGGATTTTACTCAAATCACGTGAACAATCGGATGATTATTGTATCGAAAGGAGAAACTCCATAATGTCGGATTACCAGGAAATGAGCGGTAAGGGTGGGAACGGAGTCTCGGACAGCCTTATCCGCATCGAGCTGATCACCCATTTCCATCGCAATCCGGGCCTGCACGGTACGGCCCAGGAAATGGCCGAGGCCATCGGTCGGGAGCCCTGCAGGGTGGAATGCCAGATGAATAAACTTGTCCAGCTGCATATACTCGAGGAAACCCCGTCCAACGGCCAGAACCGTTATCGCTATATGCAGCCCCATTCCGTAGCGGCTTATGTGTTCAGGAAGTCCGGCAGGTAAACCGGCCGTTGCGTAAGCCTCCGCCACGCAAACATCCCGGCTGGATCCGCGAATCAACGTCAACCATCCCTCTATAAGCTGGTATTTTAGGATTTCACCCTGTTGGCGGCTTTAGCGCGGACCTGCGTCATACCGGGATGATTACCGTTCTTCCCTGCAAAGTTACCTTTTGGTATTAAAAACCATCCGTTCGCGGGATATTTGTTCACAAATTCCAAATATAATCCCATAATCTGTATAAGGCGAGGGGACTGAAGATGCAGACAAGGGAAAGGACATGACGAACATACCGGACAGGGTAATCAGGATGGAGCTCATCTCCTATTTCAGTCTGTATCCAGAGACCGTTGCTACGTGCGAGGAGATGGCTGCGCGGCTCGGCAGGGGAGTTGAACAGGTGGAACGGCAGATGGACGCCCTAGTTGAGCTGTGTATCCTCACGAAGACTCGGGAAGGCAGCCGCGTGCTCTTCAGCTACCTGCCTCCGCTCTCCGTGAAGCTGGCGTCGAAAAAGAACGGAAATCAGGAAGTGAAGCGCATCTCCCCCTATTTCGCGGTCGTATCCGGCAATCACGAGACGAAAGGGAACAGGCGCGAGAAGAGCGACGATGAGGTGGAGGGAGAGGTCGGCGTCCGGTTACAGCTAATGATCTCGGCTCTGAAGATGGAGACCTGGAAGGAGTGCATGGAGCTTCTGCTGGATATCGTCTATAGAGGTGAGGGCGCTCCATGCGGAGCATATCTCCTGAAGGAACGCTGTTCGGAGCTGTTGTGGGACTGCCAGCGCGGCACCAACGGCACCAAGGCCGGGATGAGCAAGATCGCCGGGGTGCAGAACATGGTAGTCGAAGGAGAACTCATCAAGGAGAAGGGCCTTCTGGATACCTCCCACCATATCAAGTACCTCTACCCTCTGGGCGCTGACGAAGACGTGTTGATCTGCGTGAACAGGAACGGGAGCTACCATATCGACGTCTCGTTCCTGCGCTCCCTTTTTGTCGATATCCTGCCTATCGTGGCCGAGAAACGGCGTATAGACCTCATGGGGGAGGTGACCGCCGAGAGATTGCTGCAGGACAGCATATACTGGAGCACGGTGCACAGCCCGGATATGAGCAAAGGGCTGCTCGGGGCGCTCGCCTGTGTTGCCAAGAGCGTGGAGGCGTCTCGCGTCTCCCTGCTCGTCAAGGACGGCAGCGGCTCGCTGCGCACGTTATCGACCTACGGTCATCGCCGTAGCCTGCTGGAACAGGGGCGTGCTTTCCCCGTGGGAGAGGGCGTGGTGGGATGGTGCGTGGAGAGAGGAGACACCGCCAACCTGACAAATCCCAGGGTCGATCCGCATTTCATCTCCAACGACTACGACGATATTGACTCCATGCTCTGCTGCCCTCTGATACCGCCTGATGGAGAGACCATGGGGGCTATCTGCGCGGTTAACAAGCATCATGACGACAGGGGAAGCAGGAAGCACTTCGACGAGAAGGACGTACGCCTCTTCGAGGGGATCGCCAAGACCCTGGCCAGCGCGCTCGCGAACAGGAACAACCACACAAAGTTCCTCCCCCGTCAGGTGATCCAGGCGCTCATGGCCGCGCAGCCTTTTTAGGGCGAGCGTATGCGGTCCGCCGCTGGGAGGTCACGCCCCCGGTGAGGGGTGGCGTTCGTCTTCTCCCGCGATGGTGATACCCTCCCGGTCCATCTCCTCCTCCAGGAGCGCTATGGCCTCTTCGAGCTTGACCCTGCGCCGCAGCAGGGCTCTGTGGCGCGCCAGGTAACTCTCCCCGAGATGGCCCGTGGCGGTCCTCTCCGGGCAGATGTCCTCGAAGGAACACCAGGGGCAGAGGCGGTTGGGAGTAGCGGGAAAATCCCCCTTGGAAATGCATTGGGCCGTATGCGCCAGCCTTTCCTCGACGCGGGAAAGGCCGTCTGCGTCGCATGGCCTGGTCGTATAGCGGCGGTTGGGGATGAGGTAATAGAAAGTGAGCTTGGAGGGGGTTATGCCCCAGACCTCGCGGCAGGCGAGCTGGTAGATGGGAAGCTGTAGATCTTCGCGCAGGCGGCTAAGTTCCGGCAGGCGGCGGCTGGTCTTGTAATCGAGGATCTCGTAGGTACCATCGACATTACAGTCCACGCGGTCGATGACTCCCGATAGGATGTAGTCATCCATGTCGATCTCGAAACGTTCCTCAACGGCTACCGGCAGGCGGAAAGCATCGAGGTTGGAATAATAGTACTGCGTGAGCACTTCGCGGGCGTTCTTCAAAAAGGAGCGCTCGTCCTCGAGGCTGGCATATCCTTCGCTCTCCCAGCACTTGTCGAGATACGCCAGAAGGCCCTCCAGGGACGGAGGCTCGGGCGTATCGCGATCGTACAGCCACTCCAGGGCCGCGTGCATGCTTCTTCCGAAGGAAAGATAGGAGGTGGGCTCCACTTCCAACCCATCCACGTACTGGAAGCGGTAGGAGAGAGGGCATTTCTCATAGGAACTCACCGCTGAATAACTCAACCTTACCTGCACTACCGGCTCCTTCGACTCCACCACAGGCGCAGGGAAAACGACTGTCTGCGGGGAAAGATATAATAGCATAGTCAGCCTATACCTTGCGTGGCAAGCACATGGCTTTGACACTTATGGATTGTATATCATGTTCCCGGCGGTGGTGTAGGCATAATATCTACCCGGAGGTATGGATTGGGGGTTTCCTTCGTTCACCTGCATAACCATACCGAGTTCTCCATGCTCGATGGAGCGGCGCGTATCCCGGATCTGATAACCTCGGCCCGGGAAAAGGGTTTCGAGGCCCTCGCCATAACGGATCACGGGGGGATGTACGGAGCCGTACCCTTCTACAAGGCCGCGGTGGAGAAGGGGATAAAACCCGTCATAGGCTTTGAGGCATATCTCACCCTGGGCTCGCGTTTCGATCGGAAGCCGGCGAAAGAGGACCCCAACTACCACCTCTTACTCCTTGCGGAGAACCAGGAGGGTTACCGCAACCTCATGAGACTGGTCACGGCATCCTTTATGGATGGTTACTACTACAAGCCGCGCATCGATAAAGAGCTGCTGCGCGAGCACCACGCAGGCATAATAGCGTTCTCCGCGTGTCTCAAGGGAGAGATCGCATCGCTTCTCCTGGCGGACGACTATGAAGGTGCGGCCGAGGCGGCGCGAGAATACCTATCCATTTTTAGGGACGGCAATTTCTTTATCGAGCTCATGGACCACTCCCTGCCCGAAGAGAAAAAGATCGCTCCCGGGCTGGTCCAGCTCGGGCGCGAGCTGGGTGTAGGTCTCGTGGCCACCAACGACCTGCATTACGTGGGCAGGGATGATAATATCTACCACGACGTGCTGTTATGCATCCAGACCAACTCGACTTTGGATCAGGAGGACCGGCTCAGGTTCTCCAACGACCAGTTTTACCTCAAGGACTTCGAGGAGATGAGCGCCCTCTTCCGGGAGACACCTGAGGCGCTTTCCAACAGTGTGGGCATCGCGGAGAGATGCAACGTCGAGCTGGATTTCGGCCGCTACCTCCTCCCCAATTACCAGGTGCCGCAGGGATACGACCTCGATGGATACCTGGAGAAACTGGCCTGGGACGGCCTGGCGAGAATATACGAAGACGTGATACCGTCCCTGCAGGAGCGCCTGCGCTACGAGCTCTCGGTCATCAAGGACATGGGATTTTCCGGTTATTTCCTCATCGTCTGGGATTTCATAAAATACGCCAAGGAACACGGTATCATCGTGGGACCGGGCCGCGGCTCGGCCGCCGGTTCGCTGGTGGCCTATTGCCTGGGGATAACCACGGTGGACCCCATCCGTTACGGGCTGCTCTTCGAGCGTTTCCTCAATCCTTCGCGCCGCACCCTGCCCGATATAGACATAGATTTCTGTTACAAACGCCGCCCCGAGGTGATCGAGTACGTGAGGAGCAAGTACGGCGAGGATCGCGTGGCGCAGATCGTGACCTTCTCTACCATGAAACCGCGAGCGGCTATACGCGACGCGGGAAGGGTATACAGCATGGAATACGGCAAGGTGGATCGCCTGGCCAAGATGGTGCCGGAGGTTCTCAACATCACCCTCGACAAGGCCCTGGATACCTCTCCGGAACTGCGCGACGCATTCGAAAACGACGAGATGTACAGGAACATCATCGAGACGGCGCGAAGGCTGGAGGGAATAACCCGCCAGGACGGCATACATGCCGCCGGGGTGGTCATAGCCGACGACAAGCTATCCCTCTATACCCCCCTGCAAAGGCGGGGAGCCGAGGAGGAGATCGTTACCCAGTACGATATGGATGCCATCCAGGCCATAGGCCTTCTGAAGATGGACTTCCTCGGACTGCGCACGCTGACGGTGATCAGCGATACCCTCGAGAACATCGAGCGCGTCCACGGCATAAAGGTAGATCCCGACCGCATACCCCTGGATGATCCCAGGACCTACGAGCTCCTGCAGCGCGGCGATACCGTCGGGGTCTTCCAACTCGAGAGCCCGGGGATGCGCTCCCTCCTCCAAGACCTGCGTCCCGACTGCTTCGAGGACCTCATAGCCGTCCTCGCCCTTTACCGCCCCGGTCCGCTAAAGAGCGGGATGGTGAAGGATTTCGTGGGGCGCAAACACGAGCGTATGCCCATAGAGTATCTCCACCCCGACCTCGAACCCTTGCTCGAGGAGACGAACGGGATCATCCTCTACCAGGAGCAGGTCATGCGGCTGGCGGTGGAGATGGCCGGATACACCATGGCGGAGGCGGACGGACTGCGCGGGGTGGTGGCAAAGAGCAAGGCCGAGGAGATGAAAGAGCAGAGGGACAAGTTCATCGGGGGCATGGTCGGAAGGGGTTATTCTCACCGCCTGGCGGAGAAGTTGTTCGAGTTGGTAAAGCATTTCGGTGAGTACGGCTTCAACAAGAGCCACTCCACGGCCTATGCGGTCATTTCCTACCAGACCGCCTATCTCAAGGCGCATTTCCCCAGGGAGTTCATGGCGGCCAACCTCACCAGCGTAACCGGGAACAAGGACAAGGTGCCGGTTTTCGTGAACGAGTGCCTGAAGATGGGCATCCGGATTCTGCCGCCGGATATAAACGAAAGCCTGAAGGAGTTCACCCCGGTCGAGGAGGGGATACGCTTCGGCCTCTCGGCGGTGCGTAACCTGGGAGCCGGCGCGGCCGAGAAGGTGATATCCCTGCGCCGTGAAGGGGGCCCCTACCAGACCCTGCTTGATTTCTGCTCGCGGGTAGGGTCGGGCATCGTCAACAAGAGAGCGCTGGAAAGTCTGATCAAGAGCGGCGCTTTCGACTTCCTGGGTTACACCCGCAATCACCTTCTCAAGGTCTACGACCGCGTCGCCGACCTTGCGGCGGAAAAGCAGCGCCTGCTCGAGGAAGGTCAGCACTCCCTCTTCGGGGACGAGGAAGCGGAGGACCCACTTGCCGCCAATCCCCTGGAGGAGGAACTGCCCCGGGACAAGCTGCTCGCCTACGAGAAGGAGATGCTGGGCATATATGTCACCGATCACCCGTTGATGCAGGTGAAGGAGCTTATGAAGCGTCATGTGGAGAGCGAGATCGCCGACCTCTCGGAGCTCGGTGACGGCGCCGTGAAGTGGATCGGGGGCATTGTCACCAAGAAGACCCAGCGCTTGACACGCAGGAACGAGCTCATGGCCAACCTGACCCTGGAGGACCTGACCGGCAGGGTCGAGGTAACCGTGTTCCCCGCCCTCTATCTGCTGCACAAGGAGTATCTGGAAGAGGACCGCATAGTCTGCGTCAAAGCCAGGGTCGAGGCGGGAGAAAGGGATGAGGAAGCGGCAACGGTGCGCGTGGTGGCGCTGGATATCGCGGAGCCGCGTCTGAAGAATCCGGAGGAATGCGATCTGTATATAAGCATGTGGAACTCCCAGGCGGAGATAGAGACCGTGGGAGAGTTGAAGGATATCCTGGGGAGGCATCCGGGCGGTACTGCTGTTAAACTCAAACTGATTAGCTCTGAGGCTATGCGCGTATTCATGCTTCCCGACGAGCATCGCGTCAGCCCGGACAGCTCCCTCTATGCCGAGGTCATCGCCCTTCTGGGCGACGGTTGTATTGCGTTGGAGTAGGAGCGTGATATGCATGGCCGGAACGAATGCCGATCTTTCAATACGCCTTGAACGGGAAGATGAGGGGTCGTCTTGAGAATATTGCGAGGGGAAGATTTCGAGAGCCCGTCTTCGCTGCGGGAAGCGCTCGGCTGGGACTTCTGGACGGAGGAAGGCCCGGTTGATGAGGTGAGAGCGATTATCGCCCGCGTCCGCGACGAGGGTGACGCCGCGCTCATCGATCTGACGCGCCGCTACGACGGGGTCGACCTCACCTCCAGGGGCTTGCGTGTCGGTGCCGGAGAGCTGGCCAGATCCGCCGAGCTCGTGGGGCATGAATTCTCTACCGCGCTGAAGGCCGCGGTTAAATCAATTACGTCGTTTCACCGTCATCAGACCTGGGAATCGCAGTTCTGGGAATCCGAAGAGGGAGCGAGGATCGGGCAGATGGCCAAGCCGCTGCACAGGGTGGGCGCGTACGTGCCGGGTGGCAAAGGCGCCTATCCCTCCACGGCCATAATGACTCTGATACCGGCAAAGGTAGCGGGCGTGCCGGAGATAGCCGTCTGCGTGCCACCGGCCGCGGACGGGGAGATAAGCCCGTACACCCTCTTCGCGCTACATACCCTGGGGGTGGAGGAGATCTATCGCGTGGGTGGCGCGCAAGCGGTCGCAGCCATGGCGCTGGGGACTCAGGCCATCAGGGCGGTGGACAAGGTGGTAGGCCCCGGGAACGTCTATGTCACGCTGGCCAAAAAGGAAGTCATGGGCCGCGTGGGCATAGACATGCTTGCCGGGCCGAGCGAACTGGTCGTGCTTGCCTCGGCAGAGGCCGACGTGGAATGCATCGTCCTGGAGATGATGGCGCAGATGGAGCACGGCTCTGGAGCCAGGGCATGCCTCGTGGCCACGGATGAGAGCCTGATACGGCAGGTCGAGGAGAGACTCTCTCGGGCGCAAACGGGTGGTGGTGACCCGAGGCAGATGCAGGCCAGCGCGGCGCTGGTCGCAGACCTGGACGAGGGAGCGGATCTCGTGAACGAGCTTGCACCGGAACACCTGGTCATAGCCACGGATGACGTCACCGGCATACTGCCGAAGGTGCATAATGCCGGAGCCATATTCCTCGGTGCCGATTCCCCCGTGGCTCTGGGCGATTATGCCGTAGGCGTTAACCATGTCCTGCCCACCAAGGGAGCAGCGCGTTACTCATCTCCGCTGGGGGTCTACGATTTCGTCAAGATGAGCAATATCGTGTTCTCCAACCCAAAGGCGAACCGTGCCCTTGGTCCGGTGATCGAGGCCATCGCCAAAGTAGAGGGGTTCATCAACCATGCCGACGCCATGCGCAGGAGATGCCACTGATAACCCCGACCCCAAGCGTGCCCGGTGAAAATGGTCCATCGCGATGGTGAAACGTTGGATTGGGATGGGCACGTTCCAGGCCTGGCCCCAAGCGTGCCCGGCCTAACATCTCCCGTCAAATACTCGCCCATGCTTCTCGCATAAGAACCGTATATGCTAATCTATTTACCATGAGAAAATCGCAGCTGCGCAGAAAGACCAGCGAAACCGATATCCTGCTGGAGATAGACCTCGATGGAAACGCAGGGGTTGAGGTCTTAACGGGTATTGGTTTCTTCGACCATATGCTCATGCTCCTCTCCCACCACGCCGCTTTCGATCTCAGGTTGAAAGCGCAGGGCGACCTGGAAGTGGATCAGCATCATACCGTGGAGGATGTAGGCCTTTGCTTTGGAAAAGCGCTGGTGGAGGCCCTGGGGGAGAAGAAGGGCATAGCCCGCTACGGCTGGGCGCTGCTGCCCATGGACGAAGCTCTATGCCTTGTAGCCATGGATCTCTCGGGCCGGCCGCATCTCTCGTATGATGTGGATCTGCCGGTGCAGCTGGTCTCAGACTTCGACCCCACTTGCGTCAGGGAATTCCTGCAGGCATTGGTGAACGCGGGTGGGCTGACCCTGCATGTCAGAAGCCTGAGCGGCGAGAATCCTCACCATATCCTCGAGGCGGTCTTCAAGGGCCTGGGGAGAGCCTTGCGGATGGCCGTCCGCCTCGACGCCTCTTCGCGAGACATACCCTCTACCAAGGGAACCCTGCATTAGGAAACTGGAGCACTCGCATGATCGCGATAATCGACTATGGTATGGGCAACCTGCGCAGCGTGGAAAAGGCCTTCGTCTATCTGGGGCACGACGTAAAGGTCAGCCGCGACCCGGCGAGCATCGAGAACGTTGAGGGGATCGTGCTGCCGGGTGTCGGGGCTTTCGGCGACGCCATGCGGGAGCTGAGCGGTGGCGGTTTTATCGAGCCGCTCCGCGACGCCGTCGCCGGGGGCAAGCCCCTGCTCGGGATCTGCCTGGGATTCCAGCTTCTATTCGAAGAAAGCGAGGAGAGCCCCGGGATCATGGGGTTGGGTATCCTGCCGGGACGGGTGGTGAGGTTCCCCCCCAGCGTGAAGATCCCCCACATGGGATGGAACGACGTGTGCTTCGCCCGCTCACACCCGGTCCTCGAGGGGGTAGAGGAGGGATCGTACTTCTACTTCGTGCATTCCTACTACGTGGTGCCGCGCGAGGCGGACGACAGGTTGACCACGACCGGATACGGGATGGATTTCGCGTCGGGTGTCGCGCGTGACCGCCTGATAGCATTCCAGTTCCACCCGGAGAAGAGTTCCGCTTCAGGCATGCGCATCCTGTCCAACTTCGCCCGCATGTGTGGTTGAGGAGGCCCGAGGTGTTCCGTATCTACCCCGCCGTGGATATAAAGGGTGGCCGCACCGTACGGCTGTACCAGGGGGATCTGGGCAAGGAGACGGTCTATACCGGCAGACCCTGGGAGGCGGCCCTGGCCTGGCAGAATATGGGGGCCTCCTACCTGCATGTGGTCGATCTGGACGGTGCAGCCAGCGGCGGACTGATCAACCTGCCCGAGGTTACCGAGATCCTCGAGCGGGTGAGCATACCCGTACAATGCGGCGGTGGCGTGCGCAGCAGAGATGATGTCGCACGCCTGCTCTCGCTGGGTGTGGCGCGCGTGATCCTGAGTACGCGCGCGCTGGAGGAACCCGCATTCGCAGAGGAGATGATCGAGATTTTCGGCGCCCAGGTCATCGTCAGCATTGACACCAGGGCTGGAGTGGTGGCGACGGGGGCGTGGCGTGAGACGGCGGGGCGTTCGCCCCAGGAGATAATGGAACAGCTTGAGGGCTGCGGAGCGGAACGCATCATCCATACCGATATCTCCCGCGACGGCACCCTGAAGGGGCACGACACGGAAGCGTTGGAGCCTTTCCTGGACAGGAGATTGGGGGTCATCGCGGCGGGCGGCATCAGCAACCTCTCAGATCTCCATAGCCTGAAGGGGCTGATGCCGAGAGGACTTGAAGGCGCCGTCGTAGGCAGGGCGGTCTACACGGGCGACCTCGATCTGACCGCGGCGCTGAAGCTCGAGGAAGCATGAAGGCATGGCGCCCGGAGGTCGCGCATACTTTGAGAGGAGTTCGCTGCCATGCACACCAAGCGTATAATCCCATGTCTTGATGTGGACAAGGGCCGGGTGGTCAAGGGTATCAACTTCGTCTCGCTGCGCGACGCTGGTGATCCCGTGGAGATGGGCGCGGTCTACGACAGGGAGGGCGCCGACGAACTCGTCTTCCTGGACATAACCGCATCCCACGAAGAAAGAGACCTGGTCTTCGATATGGCGGCCAGGGTGGCCGAGCAGGTCTTCATTCCTTTCACGGTAGGGGGAGGACTGCGCAACGAAGGGGATATCCGCCATATGCTGGCCACCGGCGCCGATAAGGTCTCCCTGAACACTTCCGCCGTCAACGACCCGAGCCTGGTCACTTCCTCGTCCCGCAGGTTCGGCGCCCAGTGCGTGGTCATCGCCATAGACGCCAAAATGAAAGGGAAGGGACGTTGGGAGGTCTACGTAAACGGCGGGAGGACACCCACCGGCATGGACGTCGGCGATTGGGCCCGCCGCGTCGAGTCGCTTGGCGCCGGTGAGATCCTGCTCACCAGCATGGATCGAGACGGGACGCGCGACGGCTACGACCTGGAACTGACGCGGATGGTGGTGGAAGCGGTCAATCTGCCGGTTATCGCCTCGGGAGGAGCTGGTAACCTGGACCACCTGGCCGAAGTCATATTGAAGTCGGGAGCGGACGCCGTGCTGGCGGCATCAATATTCCACTACGGCGAGTACAGCATACGGGAGGCCAAGGCATTTCTCCGGGACAAAGGCATAGCGATCAGGCTATGAGGCGGATAGTTATGCCGGCACGAGGAGCGGCTTGTATTGATGGTGGACATCGGAGCAGGTCATGTGGTAGAAATATCTTCTATGGTGGTTTTGTTCGGGTATCGCCGGTAGATTCAGTAAGAAAGTGTAGGCAGACAGGAAGTAAGGGGGTTGTTTAGGTTGCACGGTAAAAGAATCATAGTTCTCATCGCCGTCGCGGCTTTCGTTTTTTCCGCCCTGCTGATGTTGCCGGGTTGCGGAGAGACGGAGACCGGGACGAAGGAGCCCATCAAGATTGGCGTGGTGCTCTCGGAGAGCGGGGCGAACGAGCCCCTGGGTAAGCCCGAGCGCAACGCCATCGAACTCTTCGTGCAGAGGCTGAACGACGCGGGGGGTATAGACGGGCACATGGTAGAGGTGATCATCAAGGACGACCAGAGCGACGCCAACAAGGCCCAGCAGGCGGTGGTCGAGTTGCTGCAGCAGGAGGACGTGGTGGCGGTCATCGGCTCAAGCGGTACGGGCCAGACTTTATCCATGAAGCAGGAGACGACCAAGGCGGAGGTGCCACAGGTGTGCATGGCCGCGGGAGCCAACATCATGGACGGCGACATCACCTGGATGTTCCGTACCCCTCCCACCGCCACCGAGGCGGGCAAGAAGGTGCTGGAGTATATCGACGACACCATCGGGGTGAAGCGCATCGCCCTTCTCTACGACACCAACGCTTTCGGCACCGACGGAAAGACCGTCGTCGAGGCCGAGGCTCCGGAATACGGCCTGGAGGTCGTGGTGTCCGAAGGATATGCCACCGATGAATCCGAGGAAGGCATGGATACCCACCTCACCAACATCATGACCGCCAACCCGGATGTCGTGGTGGTATGGGGCACCAACCCCGGTCCGGCGAAGATCGCCAAGCGCATGATGGATAAAGGCATCGACCTGCCCTACGTAGGCAGCCACGGAATCGCGAACCAGGCGTTCATCGAGCTTGCCGGCGATGCCGCCAACGGGGTCATCTTCCCCGCGGGCAAGATGCTCATCTACGAGCAGGTGCTCGAGCCTGGCAGCGAGGAGTACGACTTCATCAAGGACTTCGCAGATGCCTACTTCGAGGAGTACGACGAGCAGATCAACACTTTCGCCGGTCACGGCTGGGATGCCATACTCATCATCACGGAGGCCCTCAAGCGTGCGGGGGCGACCTCCACGCCCGCGGAGCTCCGCGACGAGATCGAGGGGACCGAAGGCCTGGTAGGCACGGCGGGAATCTTCACTTACACGGCGAGCGACCACAACGGCCTCTCGCCCGACGACTTGACCATGGTCGAGATCGTGGACTCCAAGTGGGAGCCCGCTGCAGAATAAGCTATAGCTGAACGGACGGAAGGAGGAGGCTGGAACTCCGTCCGGCCTCCTCTTTTATTCCACGAAGAGGTGGAAGCCACTGAGCTCGATATTTGATTTTTTCGGGAACTGCCCGCAGTATATCGCCAACGGGCTGGCCAACGGATGCATCTATATCCTGGTGGCCATGGGTTTTAACATCATCTTCAATTCCACCGGGATCATCAACTTCGCCCAGGGAGAGTTCTGCATGTTCGGCGGCCTCTTCGCCTTCACCTTCGCGGTGACCCTCGGCCTGCCGCTGCCCATAGCCATACTCCTCGCCGTTGCCGCCACCGCCCTTATCGGGGGACTCATGGAGAGGTTGATGATCTACCCGCTGCGCAACGCCAGCGTGATCACCGCCATTATCGCGACGGTGGGGGCGTCTATCCTCTTCAAGTCTCTGGGCCGTCTCTTCTGGCCCAAAGAGGCTTATAAGGTGCCCGAGTTTACGGCGGGAAATATCACCATCCCGGGGGTCACGGTATCCCGTCAATTCATCTGGGTTCTGGGGCTCACGGTGGTCAGCGTATTGCTGGTATACATGTTCTTCAACCACACCCGGGCGGGAAAGGCCATGCGGGCATGCTCGATAAACCGCCAGGCTGCGAGCCTGGTCGGTATCAACGTATCCCGCATGTCCCTCTATTCCTTCGTACTGGCCGCCGCCCTGGGCGGAGTGGCAGGACTGATCAACGCCCCATACGCCAGCTACTCCATCGGCCTTTTCCTGGGCATCAAGGGCTTCACCGCCGCGGTGGTGGGGGGGTTGGGGAACACCTTCGGCGCGGTGACCGGCGGCCTGGTACTGGGGCTCCTCGAGGAGCTCATCCCGGGATTCCTCACCGTGGTACTCGGCGTATCCACCGGCTACAAGGACGCTGTGGCGGCGGTCCTGCTCATAGCGGTACTCCTGCTGAGGCCCCAGGGCCTCGTCGGCAAAGGCGTTGTGGAGAAAGTGTAATGGACGGCAAATCGAACCCGACAAAGGGAGGGGGAGTCTCCCCGGGCACCCGCCTCGCCGAGCTGGTCAAGCGCAACCGCGCCGTGATCGTTTTCGGCGTGTTCATTCTGCTCCTGCCCCTGTGGGCGGAACATATATACAAGGGAATAAGCATCGACATCCTATTCATCATGCGCCTGGTGGGAGTGTTCACAATCGCGGCCGTCGGCTTGAACCTGCTCATGGGATACGCGGGTCAGGTCTCCCTGGGCCAGGGGGCCTTCTTCGGAATCGGTGCCTATACCTCCGCGCTTCTAACGGTCAGGGCGGGCTTTCCGGTATGGCTGGGGATAGCGCTGGCCATCGCCATTTCAGCCGCTTTCGGGCTTCTGGTGGCTCCGGTACTGCGCCTGAAGGGCCACTACCTGGCCATGGCCACCTTGGGTCTGGCGATAATAGTCTTCGTCTTCCTGCGGGAGATGACCTGGCTGACCTTCGGAAACGACGGGGTAAGGAACATCCCGGAGCTGGCCCTGCCCTTTACTCACATCACCGGTTTCGA
Organism: Actinomycetota bacterium; assembly: GCA_003598015.1. GTDB lineage: Bacteria > Actinomycetota > Geothermincolia > Geothermincolales > RBG-13-55-18 > SURF-21. Next base: position 56,923 of record QZKE01000047.1, read on the forward strand.
CCTCCCCTTCATCAAGGAGAAGCTGCAGCGGCCGGAGCTCTATTTCCAGTTCTATTTCATATGGGTCGTGGCAATCGTGGTGCTCGCCCTCTGCGCCAACCTGGTTCGCTCGCGCGTCGGCCGCTCCATGCGCGCCCTTCACCAGTCCGAGGTGGCGGCGGAGGCCATGGGGGTGAACGTATCGGCGCAGAAGATAAAGGTCTTCGTGCTCTCTGCGGCCCTGGGAGGGCTGGCGGGGGGCATCTACGCTAACCTGCAGGGATACATCGATCCCAACATGTTCTCCATAACCCTATCCATATCCATACTGACCATGGTGGTGATCGGAGGCATGGAGAGCATCTGGGGGGCCGTGGCGGGCGCCGCCGTGATAACCTTTCTCCCCAAGTTCGTGGAGGCCATCCCGAAATGGGTGGGGGATGCCCCGAAATGGCTGGAGAGATACAGCAATTACGAGGGCATCGTCTTCGGGCTAATCCTCATCCTCACCATGGTCTTCATGCCCTCGGGGATAACCAGGGGGTTGTCGGACATGTTCCGCTATCGCCGCAGCCCCTTCATGAATCCCTTCCGTAGAAAGGCGGTGGAATGATGCAGGCGGGGGATGTCCTCAGCGGGGATGCGCGGGACGACCTGCTCGCGGCGAAGGATCTCACCAAGACCTTCGGCGGCCTGGCGGCGGTGAAGAACGTCTCTTTCTCCGTGTCCGCAAAGGCTATCAAAGCCATCATCGGACCCAATGGAGCCGGGAAGACCACCCTCTACGACCTGCTGACCGGCATCTATCTGCCGGATGAAGGGAACGTGCTATTCCAGGGCAGGGAGATCGTCGGCCTGGCGACCCACGAGATAACCGCCCTGGGCGTCGCCAGGACCTTTCAGACCATACGCCTCTTCACCGGGATGACGGTCATGGAGAACGTCATGGTCGGGTTGCACCACCGTACCAAGACGGGATTCGTAAAATCAGCCCTGAGGGTGCCCTCCGGATTGCGGGAGGAGGCCTGGATGAGGGAAGAATCCCTGCGCATCCTGGATATCGTGGGCCTGGAGATGCAGGCGGAAAGCCTCGCCGGCTCGCTGCCCTTCGGGCAGCAGCGGTTGCTGGAGGTCGCCAGGGCCCTCGCCACTGCTCCCCGCGTCCTGCTGCTGGACGAGCCTGCTTCCGGATTGAACGCTTACGAGACGCGCGAACTGGGAGGGATCATCTATCGCATCAGGGATATGGGCGTCACCGTCATCCTGGTGGAGCACGACATGGGCCTGGTCATGCGCATATCCGACGAGGTGCTCGTGCTCGATTACGGAGAGATAATAGCCGAGGGAACCCCGGAAGAGGTCAGCGCGGACGCGAGGGTCATAGAGGCTTATCTCGGTTCGGAGATCGATTGAGGATGCATGTCGATATACCTGAACGCGTCGGCCGGGAGGCCGCAATGGAAAACGGGAGCCTGAAATGCTCGAGGTAAACAACCTCTCGGCCTTTTACGGCAGCATAGAGGCCTTGCGGGCCATCGACCTCTGGGCCCGGGCGGGCAAGATAACCACGATCATCGGGGCAAACGGGGCGGGCAAGACCACCCTGCTGCGCGCCATATCCGGGCTCATACCAACTCGTTACGGGGTGATCCGCTACGTGGGCCAGGATATAACCAATCTCGAGCCCTACAAGATAGTGAAGATGGGCATTTCCCATGTGCCCGAGGGACGCCAGGTCTTCGCAACCATGAGCGTGGAGGAGAATCTGGAGCTCGGCGCCTACCTGCGTACCAGCCGCAGGCGGTCCCGGGAGATACGCGGAGACCTGGATTTCGTCTATGACGTCTTCCCGGTACTGGGCGAAAGAAAGACTCAATCCGCGGGCACGCTGTCCGGCGGCGAGCAGCAGATGCTCGCCATCGGCAGGGCGCTCATGTCCAAGCCGCGCCTGCTGCTCCTGGACGAGCCGTCCATGGGACTCGCCCCGCTGGTAATCAAGGGCATCTTCACCTGCCTTAAACGCCTGCACGAGGAGGGGCTCACCATCCTCCTGGTGGAGCAGGACGCCCAGATAGCCTTGAGCGTATCGGATTACGGTTACGTCATGCGTGCCGGCAAGGTACGCCTGGAGGGGGAAGCAAGGGAGTTGCTGCAGAGCGAAGAGATAAAAAGGATCTATCTCGGCGAGGAGCAGCCTCCGGAGGGAGGAAGTGATGGAGTTTAAATTCGACGACAAGGGGCTCATACCCGCCATCATCCAGGATTGGGAGAACGGCGAGGTGCTCATGCACGCATACATGAATGAGGAATCGCTGCGGCGAACCGTGGAGAGCGGCCGCACCTGGTTCTGGAGCCGCAGCCGACAGGAGTACTGGTGCAAGGGGGAGACCTCCGGCCACCGCCAGTACGTGCGGGAGATACGTTACGATTGCGACGGCGACACCCTCCTTATCAAGGTGTTACAGGTGGGTCCGGCCTGCCACACGGGAGAGAGATCATGCTTCTATCGCGTGGTGGAAGAAGCGCGAACCGACCTGGAGGACGAAGGGCAGCATTGAAGCGTGCCTTTCACCCGCCTGCCATACGTAGAGACCATCGGGGCCACGAGACGCCCTCCTCGTGATCAAACCCATCTCCAGCCGGGAAGGTGGAGCTCTCGCCGGCGCGGAATAATAAGTAAATCGCTGTGAGGCAAGGGCCCTGGGAACAGTAGCGGAGGTCAGCCGAACCTTGTTTCAGCTTCGTGAAGCATATGCCGAATCCTAACTTGGACGCCTATGCTGAGGAGGTAGGAGACCGTGATGATATGTCCGCACTGCGGAGCTGAGAACGCGGACAGCTCGACATTCTGTTCGTTGTGCCTGGCCAGATTCGGAGACACGGCGCCCTCTCAGCAGGGTTATGGTCAACCAGCTCCGCAAACTCCTCAACAGCCCCAGCCCCAACAGCCATACGTCTCGCCGGGGGATTACCGTGCGCTGACCCAGGAGATGGCCCAACAGCAGAGTTACGATAACCCCCAGCAACCGCCCCAACAGCCGTACGTCTCGCCGGGGGATTACCGTGCGCTGACCCAGGAGATGGCCCAGCGCGATCCCCAATCCGCATACCGGGATACCGCCTACTACCAGGCGGCCATGCAGCATCCGGGCGCCATATCCAGCGTAAGGGCGCCCGCCTACATGAGGCAGAGAAGCAAACTGGATATTGTGATCATGTTGCTGGGGTACTCTTTCCTCACCTATTGCATACTCTTCCTCTGCCGTCTGGCCATAAGTATGGTGCTCCTGGGCGCTGCTTTCGGCGGTAGTGAAGCGGGCTTCACCTTCGGTATCGCGCTGCTGTTCATCTCGGACGCCGTGGTGCTCGCGCTGGGCGGGTACTTCGTATCGGCCAAGGCCATGCACGCGGGAAAAGGCTGGCTCTACGGTGCGGGTTGCGCGGCATGCACTATCTTCGTTTGGCAACTAGTGGTTTCCATCGCCTTTACCTTCCTGATGACCGGAGATGTGTACGTCCCGCTCTTCACCCTGGCGGGCATCCTTTTTACCTTGTTCCTGGAACTGCCCATGGGGGCCCTGGGTGGCTGGCTGGCGGAAAAGAGGTACATGGGTTGATATCGTTGTCCTTGAAGGGGGGGAGGGGCGTACATGAAATGCCCTAAATGCGGTGCGGACAATCCCGATAGCGCGGAGTTCTGTTCGCTGTGCATGGAGAGGTTGCGGCAGGCAGGTGTTGAAACCCCGCAGCGCGGGTACGACACGGCGCCGGGAGACCTGTACGTGGCTCCGGGCGAGTGGAGGGGAGATGCTGAAGCCCTGCGACCATCCGTGAGCAAGGTCGTCAAAACCAAGGTGAAAAGGTTCCGCTTGAGGCTGGCGGTATATGGGGCGATAGTGGCCGCGGTAGTCATCTGGCTGGTCTTGAGCTTTACGGTATGGGGGAACCCGTCCGCCGCAAAAAGGTCGATGCAGCTTATAGACGCGGTAAATGCCAGGAATAGCGAGGCCTTCGTGGGGCTTTTCGAGGAGAAGCACCGGCCTGCCGCGGAGGTCCTTTACAACGACTTGACTTCCTATCTCGGAGCGAACGGTGAATATGAAGGCGTAAAGCTGGACGTCGAGGTAGCGAGCGTCTACGATGCCGCTTCCTATTTGGAGAGCGGCACCATCGCCCGGGGCGGCGGCTCCAGCGTGAGCATCAGCGGCTCTGACAACCTGGTGATCATCCTGGAGAACCATAACGGCAGGTGGTATGTGGTCCCCTCGGGAACCGATCTTATCCCTTGAAAACACCTGCACCTGTACCGGCGGTCCCGGACGGTATCGATCCAGGCTCTAGCGCGGCACTAAATACCGTGCGCTTTATCGCCATACGACGCGGGCCCTGCGTTATCATGCGAGGAAGATCATAGTACCGGCCACGGCCTGTATACGCGGAAAGGCATGGCTTTGGGCTGGAGCGAGAGTTACCACGAGGATATGAAGAGGGAGGCGGAGCAGGAGATCGGAAGGCGCGTGGCGCCACTGCTCGCAAACATCATCGAGTTGCGGGAAGCGCTCGAGAAGTATGGTGATTTTGCCGGCGGCGCGGGAGAACTGGAGGATCTGCTCGCACGTCTGCAGGAACTTCTCGAGGAATACCTGCAGACTTCGTGAGGCCGCCCCAGCGTTCACCATCAGGACGGTGCGGTGTTACAATATCTCTCGAGGTTCATCTGTGAGAAGTGTGGGTGATTAGTATGGTGGTGTTGTGGTCAGGCATAGGGGTCAGGCCTCGGATTATGCCTGACGGACTTGTTAATCCAAGCCGATATGCAGCGATATCAGGGGGGATAGTACTTCCTCGCCATCCATGTCGCGTGGCAAGCTCAGGCATAATCCGAGGCCTGACCCCTATGCCTGACGGTAGCTACCCACACTTCTCACAGATGAACCTCTCTCGATACTGCCGGAGTGGCGGAACAGGTAGACGCGCTGGTCTCAAAAACCAGTGGGGGTAACCCCGTGCCGGTTCGAGTCCGGCCTTCGGCACCAGGAAAAAGCCCCGCCAACCGCGGGGCTTTACCAATGTGAGCCGCAGGTGTTTTGTCACTGCCCGGGTTTATTATGTTTTTACGTTCTCCTTGGGTGAGGGGGCGGAGCTTGCGGGCTCCGTCCCCGAGCCTCACATTGGGTGCAGCAAACAACAATCAGCCAGATAGATGAAAGAGGGGAGACTTGGCGGAAGTCAAGAGATGGGTTCTCATCGACGGGCACAGCCTGGCTTACCGGGCCTTCTACGCGCTCCCCCCCGACCTGGCCACTTCCTCGGGACAGATTACCAACGCCGTGTACGGCTTCACATCCATGCTCATCAAGGTGCTCGAGGAGCTGCGTCCCCAAGGGATTATCGTGGCGTTCGACAAGGGCAAGCCCGCATTCCGCACCGAGAAGTACGCGGATTATAAGGCACACCGCAAGCCCATGCCCGGTGAGCTGCGCGAGCAGATCGATATAATCCACGCCGTCCTGGATTCTCTGGGGATTCCCTCCCTCGAGGAGGAGGGCTACGAGGCCGATGATGTACTGGCTACATTGACCGCGACACTCCCCATGGATAGCGAGATCTTTATCGTTACGGGCGACCGGGATGCACTGCAGCTCGTTGACGATCGCGTCAGCGTCATCGCCAACCGCAAAGGCATCAGCGACATAATCATCTACGATTCCGGGGGGGTCAAGGATAAGTACGGCGTAGAACCACGGCAGATAGTGGATTACCTGGCCTTGAAGGGGGATCCCTCCGACAATATACCCGGCGTTCCCGGCATAGGAGAGAAGACCGCGGCCGCACTGATAGGCGAGTTCGGAAGCCTGGACGAGGTCTACGAACACCTGGGGGATATCAAGGGGGCCAGGGCAAGAAAGGCACTGGAGGAGAACCGGGAAAGCGCCTTTATGAGCCGCGAGCTCGCCAGCATGCGTCGTGACGTTCCCCTGGGGGGCGAGGACGCCCCCGCTTGGGAGATGCGTCCATGGGACGAGGACAAGGTTCGTGCTGTTTTCGATTCGCTGGAGTTCAGGAAGCTCTACGAACGCCTGGAGAGCATCAAGACGCAGCTTTTCCCTGAGCTCGCGGCGGAGAAACCAGCAGAAGAGATGCTCGACCAGGCCGTGCGCCTGGAGGTAGAGGATGAGACCGGGCTCACAGAGGCGCTGCGCTCGTGCGGGAGTTCTGCCGAGCTGTCCATATACGGCCATATAGAGGGGGAGGGATATACCCGCGGCCACATGAGCTCACTATCATTTACCAGCGGGGGCAGGATATTCCGTTTCTCCCTGGAGGATGAGAACATCCGCGCATACCTGCGTGTTCTGATGGAACATATCGCGCACGCCGGGGGGCTGCGGATCAACTGCTATCGCGGCAAGGATGTCATGGTGCAATGTGCCCGTCTCCTCGGCTTACGCCCCCGCTTCGATTTCGATGTGGAGCTGGCCGCATACCTCGTCAACCCGACCGGGGCGAAGCGGGGCCTGGAGGATGCCGTTCAGCGCTACCTGGGGATAACCCTCGCCGGGAAGGGGGAGGGGCAGCTCGATCTCATAGAGGAGGATGAGGTCAGAGCCGAAGACGACATGCAGAGGACGCTTGCCGTCGCCAGGCTGGTCGAGCCCCTGGAAGCCGAGATGAACGCGAGGGATGTGAGGCCGCTCTACGAGGACGTGGAGATGCCCCTGCAATCAGTCCTCGCGGACATGGAGGTGCGCGGCATACGGTTGGACCGAGGGGTGCTGGAGTCCATGCAGGGGGAGTTGGAGGAGGAGCTGAAAGGCCTCGAGGAACGGGCGTTCGAGTTGGCGGGTGAAACATTCAACCTGAACTCGCCGCAGCAGCTTTCACGCATCCTCTTCGAGGTTCTCGAGCTGCCTCCCCAGAAGCGCACCAAGACGGGTTTAGCCACCGACATCAGCGTGCTTACGGCGTTGTGCGAGGTGCACCCCATCGCCGAGATACTCGTCCGCTACCGGGAACTCTCCAAGCTGCTCAACACCTACGTGAGCGCCCTGCCGAAGCTGGTGGACCCGGTGACCGGCAGGCTTCACACCTGTTTCAACCAGACCGTCACCGCGACCGGCCGGCTCTCGTCCAGCAATCCCAACCTGCAGAACATCCCGGTGCGCACGGAGCTCGGAAAAACGGTCCGCAAGGCCTTTCTCCCCACCTCCCAGGACGGGCTCATACTGTCCGCGGATTATTCGCAGATCGAACTGCGGGTGATGGCTCACCTGTCAGGAGACGAGGGTTTGAAGCGGGCTTTCGCGGAAGGCCGGGACATACACGCCTCGACCGCCTCTGAGGTGTTCGACGTGCCCTTCGCCGAGATCACCGCGGAACAACGCAGGAAAGCGAAGGCCATCAATTTCGGCATAATATATGGCATAAGTCCCTTCGGCCTGGCCGAGCAACTGGGCATAGAGCACGAGGAAGCCGAGGCGTATATCTCCGAGTATTTCAGGGAGTTTCCGGGGGTGCGGGATTTCCTGGACCGCCAGGTGGAGGAAGCCGCCAGGAGCGGTTTCATCACCACTATCATGGGACGCAGGCGCGAGATTCCGGAACTGGCGGAGGGAAACGTGCGCATGCGGCGTCTGGGCGAGCGTCTCGCGTTCAACACCCCCATCCAGGGCAGCGCCGCGGATATCATCAAGGTGGCCATGATACACATCCACCGCCGCCTCGAGGAAGCGGGCCACCGTTCGGGTATCATCCTCCAGGTCCACGACGAGCTCGTGTGCGACGTGGAGAAAGATGAGGCGGATGAAGTACAGGAAATAGTGCGCATGGAGATGGAGGGGGCATGTGAGCTGGACGTCCCGCTCAAGGTCGATATGGGATTGGGCCCCTCCTGGTACGACGTAAAATAAGGTCTTTGGCCCTTCTCCGGGAAGTGTGCTTATCTTGGGGGCCAGGTCTCGAATCCTGTGGTTTTAAAGTCAGGCCGTTCCACGCAGTTCATATCATCAAAATCAAAGATTCAAGACCTGGCCCGCCTCCGCTCGTTATCGGTCTCACCACCCATGCTTCTTGGAAAAGGAGCCGGTCTTTTAGCAGCAAAGCGGGCGCGTTCTCACGCGCCCGCCATGTCATGCGAGCAGATTCCCGCTACAGGGGAACGCAGTAGGCGAGGTCTTCCAGCTTACCCTCGGGATTTTCCGGCCACTGCAGCCTGATCCGCATCCCCACGCTCACATCTTCGGGCTTGGCATCGCTGAGGGTACAGACGGTCATGGTGTCTGTGCCGTCGAGCACAATACCGACGATGATGAGGGGAGTGCCTGCCGGCCCCTCATCGGCGATTCCTTCGTAGGCCCATGCGCCGGTGAAGGTATAGGTGGTGACAGTGCCGGTGTCCTTCACTTCCACCCATTCGTCAGGGATTGAGAGGCAGCGGCAATAGGGTTTAGGCATGAAGTAGACCAGCCCGCATCCGGGACACTTCAGCCCCAGGAGCTTTTTCTCCCTGAGCGCTTCAAGGGTCTTGCGGATGAGGGCCAGGCTCTCGAACTTCCACTGCCAGTGCTCCATGGGCCAGCCGCCCTCGATGGAAACGGTCTCGTTCTTGTATTCCATAGTGCTACCTCCTCGGGGTATCCGAGAGCACGGCCACAACGTTCAGGTTCACCGCGCCGCCCCAGCCGTGGGCTACGGCCTTGTGGACTTCCTTCTTCACCTGCCGTTCGCCGCATCTACCCATGATCTGCTGTGCGCACTCCGCCACCCGCTCCATCGCCGAAGCGCCGATGGCGTTGGTGGAGATGACCCCTCCGGACGGGCAGACCGGCAGCTCGCCGTCGAGGTTCATGGACCCGGAGTCCAGGATTGCGGGCGCCTCGCCTTCATCGCAGAGCAGCAGCCGCTCGTAGAACATGAGCATCTGGTGCGCGAAGGGCGCGTAGGGTTCCGCGAGGTCTATCTCTTTGCGTGGATCTTTGATTCCGGCCAGCTCGTAGGCCCGTGCTGCCGCGATCTTGCAGCTCTCCTGGGTGCAGGGATCTACGTTAGTGGTCCCGGACCCCGCTATCCCCACCATCGCCGCCTCGTCCGAACACGAGGCCACGGAGAGTACATAGGCGGGTTTGTCCACCAGTCTCCTGGCCTTCTCTCCCGTGGTGAAGAGCATGGCGCAGGCCCCATCGGTTGCCGGGCAGACATGCCCGAACCTTATGGGGTGCTGCAGGAGCACCGTCTTGGCAACCTCCTCCGGAGTGAGGCCGGGTTGCTTGAGATGGGAATAGGGGTTGAGGGCGGCGTTGTTGCGGCAGAGTGCCGCGACCTTGTCCAGGTGTTGCGTGGTACAGCCGCTGCTCTTCATGTAGCTGGATGCCTGGTAGACGGCCACCCCTACCGCTCCACCGCCGAAGGCGGCCAGAAAGGCGGGGTCCACACCCAGAGCGAACTGGGCCGCCGCGTCCGCTATGGCCACGGTGTTCAGGCCCGCGGTGGAGTTGCCGTCGGACTGTTTCTCGAAGGCTATAGCCAGGACCGTGTCGTAAAGCCCCGAGGCTACCGCGTAATAGCCACCGTGCGCCACCGATCCCCCGGTAGTACCCCCGGTGGTGATGCGCAAAAGCGGCTTGCCGTAGGCGCCCCAGTGGCCGGCCCCCCATTCCTCGGGTAGGTTCACGCCCTCGAAGGCGGGCATGTTGCCGGTGATGAAAGCGTCGATATCCTTCGGCTTGAGGCCTGCATTCTCGTAGCAGGCGCTCACCGCCTCCCAGACCAGCTCGGCTATGTTGACATCGCGCCGCTTGCTTACGTGCTTGGAGAGGCCTACTCCCGCCACCGCCACTTCGCTCTTCGCCATCTCACTCACCCCCCAGCACGTAGATGATGTTCTCCTGGGCGCATATTCCCGTCTGCCCGTGGGCAACGGCCGTTCTGACGCCCTTTACCTGGTGGTCTCCCGCCTCGCCGCGTATCTGCATGGCCGCTTCAATGATGCGGGCCAAACCTGCTGCGCAAGCTACGTTCGCGGCCAGGGCTCCGCCGGATGCGTTCACCGGCAGCGAGCCGTCCATGCTCGTTGTTCCGGAATCGAAGAAGGCGCCTCCCTCTCCGGCCGCGCACAGGCCCAGGGCTTCGTAGGCCATAAGCTCTTCGTGGGCGAAGCACTCGTGCACCTCCGCCAGATCGAGCTGTGAGGCGGGATCCTCGATGCCCGCCATGGCATAACAGCGCCGGGCGGCATCTTTGAGCGAGGACATCTCGGCCAGGGAACGCTCGGAGAGGTAGGAATCGTGAGAGAAGCCTACGCCCTTGATCCATACCGGGTTCCCGGACTTGGCGGCGACCTTGCCGGAGGCGAGGACGACGGCGCAAGCCCCATCACATAGTGGCGAGGCCATCAGTTCACGGATGGGGGAGTAGAGCAGGCGCGAGGAGAGCACTTTCTTTACGTCCGCCTTGCCGTCGGCGCGCAGAGCCAGGGGGTTCTTTGCGGCGTTGGCCAGGTTCTTGGCGGCTACCCCCGCCAGCTGTTCCTCGCTGACGCCGCATGCGTTCATGTAGGCCCGGGCTTGCAGGGCAGAGGCCGACACCTCGTTCAGCAGCCCGCGCTGGCGGTCGAAGGTGGGATCCAGCATCATCGTGCCCGGGATATATCCGCCGTATACCGACGCCTGGCTCTCTCCGACGACCATGGCGATGCCGTGGTCTCCGGAGAGGATGCGCATGAGGGCATAGAGAGCGGCGTAGGCGCCGTCCATCTCCACCTTGCTCTCGTTCTTCTGCCAGGCGCCCGACGGCTCCACCAGCCGCATGTTAGAGATGGTTCGTCCGTCCAGGTAGTCGTTGTTGGCGGTTATCACCGTATCGAGTTGCTCCCGCTTCAGGCCCGCCGCGGCAAGGGCGGCCTTGGTTACCTCTAGCACCTGCATCTCGCGCGAGGCCTCGGCATCGGCCTCGTAAGGGGTCTGGGCGTAGCCGATTATGGCGACTTCCTTATCCATGCTATCCCCCTTTCATTCCGCTGCGCGATAGCCGGCCAGCAGGTCCAGTACGTTCTCGGCAGAGGGGTCCAGCACCGCCTTCACGCGCATGCCCACGGAGACGCCGCCGCCCTCCAGGCGCGCGGCTATGCACGTATCCGCCCCGTCGTGCTTGACCATGGCGATTATCTCCGGGCCATCGATATCTTCAAACGTCCCGTTCGGGGCCAGTTTGACATGGGCCTCGGTGAAGGTCTCGACTGTTCCCGTCTCCGGCAGCTCCACCCACTCTTCCGCCTTTGCGAAGCAGCGTTCGCAGATCATGCGGGGAGGCAGGTAGACACGGCCGCAGGCGGGACAGCGGGAGGCAAGGATCTTGCCCTCCTTCATGCCGTCGAAGAATTGTTCCATCCAGTTCCCGACCGACCAGCCGAAGACCGGGTTGAACGGGATGGATGCCCTCGGAACCCGGCTCTGGCCTTCATTCGGTGCCATGCGATCACTCCCTTCCTGTTTACGCCTTTGACCTCCACGGAGGTCCCATTATGCCGGACGTTAAAGGTTCGGGTTCTTATCCGTGAGGTGTGGGTTGGCTTCGCAGTCTTTGGAGGCTCCCGTAATTTTGCTATCGGTACGTTCTGCGACAGCCATTCCTTCAAAATCAAAGATTCAAGACCTGACCCACACCCGCATTTTACCTATCTCACCACCCACACTTCTCGGACAAGAACCAAGGTCTGCCGTGGTTTGGCCACGTGTAAACGACCTCGGGGTATCGCCGCCGATGCGATACGAACCTCCATGGGCATAAGATGGCATTCGCCATAGTAGAGTATGGTGCAGTCGCGTATCAGCGTCCACCCTTTTCTTACCTGTTTCCGCATGTGACGACTTTATAAGTCCTTTTATGCCGAGGTAGCGAGACTCCCCGCATAATGTGCAAAAAGGCGAAAGAAGTGCTAGAATTAACTGGCTGTGTGCCTGGACCTGAGAGAGGAGGGCCGTGGCTAAATAAAATTATTGGAGGAAAGGAACGAATGCTGGACCAAACGGAAAGAGAGTATGACGCTGTAAACCCCTCTGAGACCCCCGAACTGTCCACACCACTGACCAACTTCGACTACTCCGAAGACGAGGTACCCAACTACGACAAGACCATAAAGATCTTTTCTGAGGGTGACATCATCGCCGGAACCGTGGTCAAGGTGGACAAGGACGAGGTTCTCCTGGACATCGGCTATAAGTCGGAAGGGGTGATCCCGGCAAGGGAGCTGTCCATTCGCTACGGCGTGAAGACCGAGGAAGTGGTCAAGGTGGGGGACGAGATAGACGCCCTTGTCCTGCAGAAAGAGGACAAGGAAGGGCGGCTTATCCTCTCCAAGAAGAGGGCTCAATACGAGCGGTCATGGAACCAGTTGGAGAAGAACATGATCGATAACGAGCCCATCGAAGGCGAGGTGATCGAGGTAGTCAAGGGTGGCCTTATCCTGGATATCGGCCTGCGCGGTTTCCTCCCCGCCTCCCTCATCGACGTCCACCGCGTCAAGGAGCTTCACTCCTTCCTGGGCAGCAAACTGACCTGCAAAATCATAGAGATGGACCGCAACCGCAACAACGTTGTCCTTTCGCGCCGGGCATTCCTGGAGGAGACTGCCTCCGAAAGACGCAAGATCCTCCTGGACAACCTGGAAAAGGGCATGCGCGTATCGGGAAAGGTCTCCAGCATCGTATCGTTCGGAGCCTTCGTGAACCTGGGAGGCATCGACGGCCTTATTCATATCTCCGAGCTCTCCTGGTGCCACGTGGAGAAACCCAGCGAGGTCCTGTCCGTCGGGGACGAGGTGGACGTGGAGATACTCGAGGTGGACAAGGAGCGGGAGCGTATCTCGTTGAGCCTCAAGGCCTGCCAGGCCGATCCCTGGGAACAGCTGTCCCGGGATGTACAGGTCGGAGAGATCATCAGCGGCACGGTGACCAAGCTGGTCCCCTTCGGTGCCTTCGTGCAGGTAAGGCCGGGTATAGAAGGACTCATACACATCTCCGAGCTATCCCGCCGCCACGTCGAACAACCGGACGAAGTCGTGGCTGTCAACCAGGATATCGAGGTCAAGGTCATCGACATCGACATCGACCGCAGGCGCATCAGCTTGAGCCTGAAACAGATCATGGGCGAGCTGGACGAGGAAGAGGAGGCGTACGAAGAGCTGGAGCTGGTAATGGCTGAAGCGGATGCGGTCGAAGAAGCGATAGAGGAAGCAGTAGAGGAAGCCATAGTCGAGGCGGTTGTCGAGGCCGCCATAGAAGAAGTCTCAGAGGCGATCGTCGAGGAGATAACCGAGGCCGTCGAGGAGGCCACGGGTGAACCCGTGCCCGTCGAGATGGAGGCGGAGATCGCCGATGTAGTGGAGGAAGCGGTAGAGGAGACGGTGGAGGAAGCGGTAGAGGAAGCCATAGTCGAGGCCGCCATCGAGGCCGTCGAGGAGGCGATCGTCGAGGAGATAACCGAGGCCGTCGAGGAGGCCACGGGTGAACCCGTGCCCGTCGAGGTGGAGGCGGAGATCGCCGATGTGGTGGAGGAAGCGGTGGAGGAAGCGATAGAGGAAGCCGCCATCGAGGCCGCCGTAGAGGCCGTAGAGGCGGATGAAGCCACCGCCGAGGCCAGCGAGACCGCCGAGGAGGAAGAGGAATTACCCGAGGGAAGCCTGGAGTCCATCATCCGGGACATGAAGCGGGACAAGAACTGACGACCAGCGTCGGCCGGGGATTCAAAGGGGCATCCATGATGCCCCTTTTTTAACGGATGCCACGGCGGTAAGAACACAGTCTTCTGATACCCTTATGGGCGCGGCCCCGCATGCGGCGGAGGAGTTGCAGGGCAGACCGCGAAAAGGATAGGTGAGTTGTTCATAATAGCCTTGACCGGAGGGATCGCCAGCGGCAAGACCACCGTTGGACAGATGCTGGCGCGCAAGGGAGCCTACGTTATCTGCAGCGACCAGCTCGCGCGGGAAGTAGTACGGAAAGGGGAGCCGGCCTGGAGTGATATCGTCGGCCATTTCGGAGAAGGCGTGCTCGACCCGGATGGTGAGATCGACCGCAAGAGACTTGCGGATATCGTCTTCGCGGACGCGGATGAGCGGGTCTTCCTGGAGAAGGCAACCCACCCCCGCATCTTCCAGCGTATGGCGGACATACTGCGCGAGATCGACGCCGATACGGGAGGGGAGGCCATCGCGGTTCTGGACATACCCCTCCTGGTAGAGGCCAGGGCCGGGGGCATGTTCGACTGCAATCTGGTCGTCGACGCCCCTCCGCAGCTGCAGGTGGGGAGGCTGAAGGACGACCGGGGAAGCTCCGAGGAGGAGGCGTGGTCGCGCATCAACGCCCAGGTGTCCCGAGAAGACAGGCTGGCATGCGCCGACTTCGTGATCCGCAACGAAGGGACACTCCAGAACCTGCAAGATGAGGTGGATAAAGCCTGGGAGGCCGTGGTCGCCCTCGCCCGCAAGGCTGGCCAGGAGGGGGGGTAATCCGCCTACCTGCGCTCGAGGGCCTTGCCCCGCAGCGCTTCTTCTATCTCTGCGCTGAAACGGTCGTAGACGGGACACCCGTATTGCAGGCAGAAGCGCAGCTCCAAGGCGCATCTGGGCTGGTCGATCTGCCAGCATTCGAGACCGCGCAGATAGGCCTCACAGGACAGGTATTGGCTGGCGGGACACCCCCTCAACTTGCGGCAGTCGTTATGAGCGATCTTCCTCAACCTCCTTCCGCAAGCACGTGCTATTATGGGTGGAGGGCTCACGAGAGCCCTTTATTGACTCAATAATACCGGTAGCAGGGAGGCTGGACAACTGGGTATGGACGGAGCAAGGACCGAGTTCGTGTTCTTCGACGCGGGGGAGACGCTTATCCACCCGCTGCCATCCTTTCCGGAACGTTTCATGGCGGTATGCGCCGAGTATGGCCTGGAAGTCGATCTGAACCACCTTCGCCTGGCTACACGCCGACTCATGGCGGGCGTAGAGGACAGGCAGCGGCGGGGATACACTTTCTCCAACGAGGCCAGGAAATCACGCCGCTTCTGGCTTGATTTCTATGGCTCGCTGGTGGCGGAGCTGGGGTACGTGCAGGACGACGGATCGCTTCCGGAGGCCCTTTACGCTGCTTTCTCCGAGCCCTCCAACTACGGAGCTTATCACGACGTTCGTGAGACTCTGGAGGAATTGCGCCGGCGCGGGGTGAGAATGGGGCTGATCTCCAATTTCGAGGTATGGCTGGAAAATCTCCTCGCAGACCTCGGGCTTCTCGAGTTCCTCGAGGTGAGGGTGATCTCGGGCAGGGAGGCCTACGAAAAACCCCATCCGCGCATCTATGAACTGGCGCTGGAGCGCGGGGGAGTGGATGCGGGCAGCACCATGCACGTCGGGGACTCTCCCATCTCGGATTATGACGGCGCCAGGGAAGCGGGCATGCGCGCCGTCCTCCTGGATCGCTGGAGGAGATTTCCCGATTTCGCGGGAGAGCGGGTAGGGGACCTGCGGGAGTTGACGGGACTCCTGGATTGAGGTGAGCCGGGAATGGGTGAATTCCATATAAGCGCCGAACTCTCCCCGCGCGGAGACCAGCCTGCCGCCATCGCACGGCTCGCGGAGGGGTTGACGCGGGGCGACGGCTATCAGACACTGCTCGGAGTTACCGGTTCCGGTAAGACCTTCACCATGGCCCAGGTCATAAACGCCGTGCGCAAACCGGCCCTGGTCATCGCGCCCAACAAGACACTGGCGGCCCAGCTGTGCAACGAGTTCCGCGAGCTCTTCCCGGAGAACGCCGTGGAATATTTCGTCAGCTACTACGATTACTATCAGCCCGAGGCGTATGTGCCGCGCTCCGATACGTACATCGAGAAGGACACCTCCATCAACGAGGACATCGACCGCCTGCGCCACCGCGCCACGTCGGCGTTACTGTCGCGCGCGGACGTGATCATAGTGGCCTCGGTGTCCTGCATTTACGGCTTGGGCAGCCCCCAGGAGTACCAGCGCCACGTGCTGATCCTGCAGCGTGGAAAGGAATACGACCTGCGGGACGTGCTTGCGCGGCTAGTGGACATGCAATACGATCGCAACGATTACGACATCGCGCGGGGACGCTTCCGCCTCAGGGGGGATACCCTGGAGATATATCCCAGCTACGAGGAGAGGGTGATCCGGGCGGAGTTCTTCGGCGACGAATTGGACCGCGTCAGTGTTATCGATCCCCTGAGCGGAGAGCTCGTATCGCGGGAGGAGTACGTAACGGTCTATCCGGCCACGCATTACCTCACCAGTTCCGAGAACATGGAGAGCGCCCTTGCCTCCATACGCGGCGAGCTGAGTGAAAGACTGTCGGTGCTGGAGGGGCAGGGCAAACTCCTCGAGGCGCAGCGCCTGCTGCAGCGCACCACCTACGACCTGGAGATGCTGGAGGAGATGGGCTACTGCTCCGGCGTGGAGAACTATTCGCGCCACCTGGATGGCAGGGCGCCCGGCGAGCCGCCGTATACCCTGCTGGATTTCTTCCCCCGTGATTACCTGGTGTTCATCGACGAATCGCACATAACCATCCCCCAGTTGAACGCCATGTACGAAGGGGACATGTCGCGCAAGCGCACCCTGGTCGAGTACGGTTTCCGCCTGCCCTCCGCCCTCGACAACCGCCCTTTGAAGTTCGAGGAATTCCTGTCCAGGGCGGGGCAGATGGTCTGCGTCAGCGCCACCCCGGGACCATGGGAACTCGGGCTCTCCACCCAGGTCGTGGAGCAGATCATCCGCCCCACCGGCCTGGTTGATCCGCAACTGCTGGTGAGGCCGTCGGAGGGCCAGATAGACGATCTTATCGAGGAGATCGGGCGCCGCGTGGAGGCAGGCGAGAGGACGCTGGTAACCACCCTCACCAAGCGCATGGCCGAGAACCTCACCGACTATCTCCTGGAGATGGGGCTGCGCGTTCGCTATCTCCACTCCGAGGTCGATACGCTCGACCGGGTAGAGATAATCCGCGACCTGCGCCTGGGTGAGTTCGATGTGCTGGTGGGCATAAACCTCCTGCGCGAAGGGCTGGACCTGCCCGAGGTGTCCCTGGTGGCCATCCTTGATGCCGACAAGGAAGGGTTCCTGCGCAACGAACGTTCGCTGATCCAGACCATCGGCAGGGCTTCGCGCAACGTCAACGGACAGGTGATAATGTACGCTTCACGGGTCACCGATTCCATGCGCAGGGCCATGGACGAGACGGAGCGACGTCGAGCGTTGCAACTCGATTTCAACCGCCGCAACAACATCAACCCTCAAACGGTACGCAAGAGGGTGAGCGATATAATGGATATGGTCCTGCTCCCGGACGATAAGGCTCCCTACAGGGTAAGACGCCGGGAGCGGGAGGAGATGCCCGCGCAGGAGATCGAGCGGCTCATCCTGGGCCTGGAAGAAGAGATGCATCTGGCTGCCGAGGACCTGCGCTTCGAGTATGCCGCCCGCCTGCGCGACGAGGTCGCCGACCTGAAAAAGAGGCTGCGCCGCCAGGCGGCGCGCGAAGACGTCTTACCATGACGGAAGTTTGGACATGAGCATGCGTTGTGGGAACGGGAAAAGAACGTGCCGCCGTCGGGCGCCAGGCCCCGGGTAGAGGACATGGACTGGATAATCGTAAACGGTGCGCGCGAGCACAACCTGAAGAATATCGATCTCCGCCTGCCTCGCGGCCGGCTCATCGTCATGACCGGCCTGTCGGGGAGCGGCAAATCCTCCCTCGCTTTCGACACCATATACGCCGAGGGGCAGAGGAGATACGTCGAATCGTTGTCGGCTTACGCACGCCAGTTCCTCGGCCAGATGGATAAGCCGGATGTCGATCACATCGACGGCCTCTCACCCGCCATCTCCATCGACCAGAAGAGCGCCACCCGCAACCCCCGCTCCACCGTCGGGACCATCACCGAGATCCACGATTACCTGAGGCTCCTCTATGCCCGTATCGGCAAGGCGCATTGCCCGACGTGCGCCAGGCCCATCGAACGGCAGACCTCGCAACAGATCATCGAGAGGGTGGGCAGCCTGGAGGGGGGAACGCGGCTCTCCATACTCGCGCCGCTGGTACGCGGGCGCAAGGGTGAATACTCGCGCCTGCTCTCGGAGGTGAGACGCAAGGGCTATGCGCGGGCGCGTGTCGACGGCGAGCTGCGCGAGCTCGACGAGGATATCAAGCTGGAGCGCTACCGCCGCCACGACATCGAGGTGGTGGTGGACCGCCTCATCCTCAAGGAGGGAGTACAGCGCCGGCTGGCCGATTCCCTGGAAACGGCCCTGGAGCTGGGCGAGGGCATGGTCATCATAGCGGTGGACGACGATGGGGACCGATACTTCAGCGAGCATTTCTCCTGCCCTGAATGCGATGTCTCCCTGCCCGAACTGGAGCCGCGCATGTTCTCCTTCAACAGCCCTTACGGTGCATGCCCGGAGTGCAGCGGCCTGGGATTCCTGCAGGTGATCGACCCCGAACTGGTGGTTCCCGATGTGAGGCTGAGTCTGGAGGAGGGCGCCGTTGTGCCCTGGCCCGGCACGTCTTCCTTCTCCTATCGCATATTGGAAGCGCTAGCCGAGAAATACGAGTTCAGCATGGAGACCCCCTTCGAGGACCTGCCGGAGGAGATAAGGGATAAGATACTCTTCGGCACGGGAGACGAGAAAATATACGTGCATTACCGCAACCGGCGCGGCATGGCACGCTCCTACTTCACCCATTTCGAGGGCATCGTCAACTGGCTGGAGAGGCGTTACGGGGAGACGGATTCGGACTACGCGCGTTCCAGGATATCCCAATATATGAGCGTGCGCCCCTGTCCCGCATGCGGCGGGGCACGCCTCAAGCCATCCAGCCTGGCTGTCACCGTCGCCGGACTCAACATACACCAGCTTTCCGGGCTCTCCATCCGGGAATGCGCGGCCTGGCTGGAGGGACTCGCTCTCTCGCCCGTGGAGGAGGCTATTTCGCGGCGCATTCTCAAAGAGCTTACCTCCCGTATCGCTTTCCTGGTCGATGTAGGTCTGGACTACCTATCCCTGGACCGTGCGGCCGCCACCCTGGCGGGTGGGGAAGCGCAGCGCATCCGCCTCGCCACCCAGATAGGTTCCGGCCTCGTGGGCGTACTGTACATCCTCGACGAACCTTCCATCGGCCTGCACCAGCGCGACAACCGGCGCCTCATCTCCACCCTCGAGGAACTGCGGGACCTGGGCAACACTCTCATCGTGGTGGAGCACGACGAGAGCACCATCCGATCCGCCGACTGGATCGTGGATATCGGGCCGGGAGCGGGGGAGCACGGAGGGGAGATAGTCTATAGCGGCCCCCTCGAAGGCCTTCTCAAGCGGCGTAAATCCATTACCGCGAAGTACCTGCGGGGTGAGAAGAGCATCGCCGTTCCCGCCGGGAGACGCGAGCCGCAGGGACGCAGCCTGTGCATACGCGGGGCCAGGGAACACAACCTGAAGAATATCGATGTGGTGATACCCCTGGGGATGCTGGTCTGCGTCACCGGGGTCTCGGGCTCCGGTAAGAGCACCCTGGTGCATGACGTGCTCTATCGCGGGCTGGCGCGCCGCCTCTACCATTCCAGGGTGCCTCCCGGAAAACACGATGCCATTGAAGGCCTGGAACATATCGATAAGGTGATCAATATCGACCAGAGCCCCATCGGACGTACGCCCCGTTCCAACCCCGCCACCTATACGGGGGTCTTCGATAACATCCGTTCCCTCTTCGCTGATACCGTGGAATCGCGCGTACGCGGCTACAAGCCCGGCCGTTTCAGCTTCAACATCAGGGGGGGGAGGTGCGAGGCTTGTCGCGGCGACGGCACCATCAAGATAGAGATGCATTTTCTACCCGACGTATATATCCCCTGCGAGGTCTGCAAGGGCATGAGATACAACAACGAGACCCTGGAGGTCTCTTTCAAGGGACGTAACATAAGCGAGGTCCTGGACATGTCCGTGGAGGAGGCGTTGGAGTTCTTCTCGGCCATACCGCCCATTCGCAGGAAGCTGCAGACCCTCCACGAC
This sequence comes from Actinomycetota bacterium, assembly GCA_003598015.1. Taxonomy (GTDB): domain Bacteria; phylum Actinomycetota; class Geothermincolia; order Geothermincolales; family RBG-13-55-18; genus SURF-21. The sequence goes on from QZKE01000047.1 coordinate 76,973, forward strand.
GTCGGCTTGGGATATATAAAGCTGGGGCAGCCGGCTCCCACCCTCTCCGGCGGCGAGGCTCAAAGGGTGAAGCTCTCCTCGGAGCTCAACAAGCGGGCTACCGGAAAGACCCTATACCTCCTGGACGAGCCCACTACCGGCCTCCACTTCGACGACATCGACAAGCTGCTGAACATGCTGCAAGGGCTGGTCAATGCGGGCAACACCGTACTCATAATCGAGCATAACCTGGATGTCATCAAGTGCGCCGACCGCATCATTGACCTGGGGCCCGAAGGGGGAGGGGAGGGCGGTTACGTGCTGGTAGCGGGTACACCCGAAGAGGTCGCGGCCACATCTTCCTCCTATACGGGCGCTTACCTGCGCCCTGTGTTGAAACGCAAGAAGCGCGCGTAGGTTCAGGGGTGAGACCTTGGGAGCAGAGGAGAGGAAAACCGCGGCTCTTCCCGACAGCCCCGGCGTATATATATTCCATGATGTGGCGGGAAACATCATCTACGTCGGCAAGGCGGCCTCGCTGCGCAAGCGGGTGGGATCCTACTTCGGCGGACGCGAGGCGGACAATCCCCGCCTGGCCCAGCTGCGCAAGCGCATCGCCGCGGTGGATTTCATAGTGACCTCCGGGGAGGTCGAGGCGCTCATCCTCGAGGCCAACCTCATCAAGCGCCACCACCCCGCCTACAACATCGAGTTCCGCGACGACAAGACCTATCCCTATATGGTGGTATGTGTCGAGGACACCTATCCCCGGGTGATGTTCACCCGCGGCAAGCGGAGCAAGGGCGCCGTCTACTACGGCCCCTTCGCGCATGCCGGGGCGGTAAGGGAGACCATCGCTACCCTGCGTAAGGTCTTCCCCTTTCGCGCCTGCCGCGGGCGCGAGCCCGGGAAGAGCACCGGATCTCCCTGCCTCGATTATCACATCAAGCTCTGTTCCGGACCATGTATCGGGGCGGTATCCCCGCGGGAATACCGGAACATTATCGCGGGGGTGAGGGAGTTCATGGAGGGAGACCACGAGGTGATCCTCGGCGAGCTGAAGCGGCGTATGCGCGAAGAAGCCGATCGGCAGGAATACGAGCTGGCGGCCCGCACCAGGGATCGCATCACCGCCCTCGACCGGCTGCTGGAGCGCCAGCAGGCACACGCGATAAAAGAGGGCGATCAGGACGTCTTCGCCGTGCACGCCGGGGACCTCGATGCATGCGTAACCGTCTTCTACGTGCGGGGGGGGAAGATACTCGGCAAGCAGGATCTCTTTTCAACCCTCCCGGCGGGCCAGAGCGAGGAAGAGGTCATGGCCGCCTTCCTGCCCCAGTTCTACGCGCAGGCGACCTACTTCGCGCGCGAGGTCATCCTGTCGCACGATCCCGGTAGCGAGGAGAGGGACTTGCTCGAGAACTGGTTGAGAGGGAAAGCGGGCAGGAGAGTCAAGGTGCTGGTTCCCCAGCGGGGAAAGAAGCGCAGCCTGGTTAAGAAGGTGGGCGAGAACGCGCGCCTCTCCCTCGAGGTGCATCTGGCGAAACAGGCCAGCGACCTCGGCTGGATTTCGCGCGCCATCGGCGGCATCCACGAAGGCCTGGCGTTGAAAAACCTGCCTTACCGCATAGAATGCTACGACATCTCCAACCTGGGGGCCGAGGATGCTGTCGGGTCCATGGTGGTTTACGAGGCCGGCATTCCGGCCAGGAGGGAGTTCCGCCGTTTCCGCATCAGGGGAGCCGGGGGGCAGAACGACGTCGCGATGATCGAGGAAGTGCTCGAGCGCCGGCTGGCAAGGCTGGCTTCCGTTCCGCTCGAAAGGTTTGACGACGACAGCGGCGGGCAGGCGCGGCTGGATTCCTTCCACAAGAAGCCGGACCTCATCCTCGTCGATGGCGGGCAAGCACAGCTGGCGGCGGCCCTCAAGGCTTTGCAGCAGCGGGGATTCTGGGACATAGACGTCGCGGCGCTTGCCAAGCGCCTGGAGGAGGTATACCTCCCCGGGGACAGGGGAACCACATCCCTGCCGCGTGACTCCGAGGCACTACACCTCCTGCAGCGTATAAGGGACGATGCTCACCGCTACGCGTTGGACTATCATCGTCAGCAGAGGTCGCTGCGTGCGCGCCGTTCCGCGCTGGATGACATACCCGGAATAGGCCCCGCACGCAAGAAATCTCTTCTGCGGCACTACGGAAACCTGTCACGCCTGGCGGACGCGTCCCTGGAGGAGCTTCAGGGTCTGGATTTCCTCGACAGGAACGCGGCGGAGAACGTCTTTCGCAGGTTTCACTCCGGCCAGGATACAGAGGAATAGAAAAGGTGCCTTTGTGGAATGAAGATACCTTGTTTGGATATTCTCCGAGAAGTGAGGGTGAATAATATGGTGGAGTTGGGCCTGACGGTAGCTACCCATACTTCTCGGAGAAGAACCTCTTGTTCAACGGAGGGTTGAGATGGAACTGGAACACCTGGGCGGATTTCCCCGGCCGGACATGATGCGCAGGGAACTGCAATCCCTGGAGGGTGAATGGGGCTTCGAATACGACGCCGCTGATGCCGGCATAGCCGGTGGATGGAGTTCACGCCCCGAGTTCTCGCGCAGGATAACCGTGCCTTTCTGCGTGGAGTCCGAGGCTTCGGGGATAGGGGACGCCTATCCACCCCGGGTTGCCTGGTACGCGAAGGATTTCCGCAACGAGCTCCCCGGCACTCCGGGGCGCACCCTCCTGCATTTCGGGGCCGTTGATTACCGGGCCAGGGTGTGGTTGAACGGCCGCGATCTGGGAGAGCATGCCGGCGGTTACACCCCTTTCACTTTCGATGTGGGAGAAGCACTTGAGGATGAAAACATCCTGGTAGTCAGGGTCGAGGATTCCCGGGACGCCTCGCAGCCGCGGGGCAAACAGACCATGCTCAAGAGGGCTTTCATGGTATGGTACCCGGGCGTGAGCGGCATCTGGCAGCCGGTTTGGCTGGAGCGGGCGGGAGAGGTTTACCTCGCGGGATACCGCGTACTAGCGGACCTTAAGAGCGGCAGAGTACGTATCGTATGCAGCCTCGCCGGGGGGCGGGGGGAAGCGAGGGTGGAGGCGAAGTCCGTGTCACCACTCGGCGAGGCGCGCCACTGCCGGACGGAGCTGGAAAAGGGCGCGGAAACGGCCGTTGTGGAACTCGAGCTCGATCTGGGAGAGCTCCTTCCCTGGTCACCGCATGAGCCCCACCTCTACGGCCTCGAACTGTCCGTAGAGAGCGGGGCGACGCGGGACGAGGTGGAGGCGTATTTCGGAGTGCGTGAGGTGCGAGCGCACGAGGGTGGGATTTGGCTGAACGGAGAGCCCCTCTACCAGAAGCTCGTACTCTGCCAGGGTTACTTTCCGCAAGGCCATTACACCCCCCTGGATCCCTCCTGGTACAGGCGGGACGTCGCCCTGGTGAAGGAACTGGGATTCAACGGCCTGCGCATGCACCAGAAGATCGAGGACCCCAGATTTCTCTTCTGGTGCGATTACCTGGGATGTCTGGTCTGGGAGGAGATGCCATCGGCCTACCGTTTTACCCCGCGTATGCGCGAGGCGCTGGAAAGGGAATGGCGGGAGGTGCTGGAAAGAGATGGCAACCACCCCTCCATCATCGCCCTGGTGGCCTTCAACGAGAGTTGGGGTGTGGGCGTTTTCCCACTGCCGCTGAACCTGCGACGCGCCACCCGGGAATACGTGAGGAAGATCTGCCGCCTCACCAGGCTTTGGGATCCTACGCGACCCGTGATCGACAACAGCGGTTATGAACACACCTCCGAAACCGATATCGTGGACATCCATCATTACCTGGAGGACGAGGAGAGATGCGCACACCTGTACGAAGAGCTGAGGGACCTCACGCAGTCGGAATATTCGCTGCGGAGGGGGCTTGTCGCGATCCTGCAGGCCAAGGTGAGCCATAATCCCCTGGCGAAGGGGGAGAGATACCGGGGGCAGCCCGTCATCATCAGTGAATACGGCGGATTCGGCTATTACAGGGGCGGTGAAGGGCGGTCCCTCCAGGAAAGTTATCGCGCCTATACGGAGCTCATACAGGCCCAGGAGCACATATGCGGTTACTGCTATACGCAACTCTACGACCTTTACCAGGAGCGTAACGGACTGCTGGGGTTTGATCGCGTTCCCAAGGTCCCGGTAGAGGAGATAAGGCGCGTCAACGAGGTATAGGTGCTCCCCGCAACGAGCGTGGGCCGGCTCTCGATCAACCCGATGGCGGGATATCACCGTCTCTTGCGGATGTTATCATGTCTTAGCGTGCAGGTTGTGGAGATGGAGGCCGATCTACCGTGCATGAACCGGAACGTTACGCCATCGAGACCCCCCTGGGGGAGATGAGCATACATCTTCACGACGGGCATCCCGTACTCATAACGCTACCGGACGGGAAGCGAAACGGCGAGGTTGCCGCGTCGCCACCACCGGCGGCCGTAGCTGAACTGCTTACGCTCCTGGAAAGATATTTCCAGGGCGATGACGTGGCCTGTCACCATGTGGACGACCTGATCGCGAGCGTCTCGGCTACTCCGTTCGAAGAGGCGGTGCTGAAGGAGGTCGCGCGCATTCCGTGGGGGGAGGTGCGTTCTTATGGTGAGATCGCCGAGCTCGCAGGCTATCCCCATGCGGCGCGCGCCGTGGGCAACGTCATGCATAA
>QZKE01000066.1 GCA_003598015.1 Actinomycetota bacterium
GGGAATGGAACGAGCGTGGGCAGGAAGACGGACGGACTATAGAGTGTGGCGTGGGTGGTAAGTAATGGGAAGTGGGGTCAGGGCTTGACACGCTTCGCGTGCAACCCGCTGACCCACACCCTATGGGGAAAAGAACGAGCGTAGGTGGTAAGTAATAGGAAGTGGGGTCAGGGCTTGACACGCTTCGCGTGCAACCCGCTGACCCACACCCTACGGGGAAAAGATCGCGGCGTGGGTTGTATAGAGAGGATGAAATGGTGGACTGGGAACCGGCCATGAGGGCTACGGCCATAGGCAGCCTTCCTTATATTGATGCGGAGGAAGCCTGTAACGTGACCCTGCGCCATCTGAAGGAGGCCCCGGCCTGGCCTCAATTGCCGAAGCGTGATTTTCGGGAGAATATGTACGCCCAGTACAGTGAAGGCTTGCCGGGTGTGGTCATCGATATGGACAGGCGCAAGGTCTACTGCGATACCTCCCGCGACCTTCTTCCCGGGATAGAGGCGGTATACGGGGCTTTCCTGGACGGCGACTACGAATCCGTGTCCATAAGCGAGGAATTCGCGGCGGGACTCTATGCCTTCGCGGAGAGGGTGAGGGGTGAGGGGAAGCGGTATCCTCTCCTCAAAGGGCAAGTGACCGGCCCCATAAGTTTCGGGCTCACCGTCCTCGACGAGAACAACCGCCCCATCCTCTATAACGATGAACTGGCGGACGCTATGGTGAGACTGTTGAACCTCAAGGCGCGATGGATGGAGGCTCTTCTGAGGGAAACCGGGGCGGGCGAGGAGGTACTCGTCTTCTTCGACGAACCCTACCTGGTATCGGTGGGCTCGGCCCTGGTGAGCGTGAGCCCGCAGAGAGTGGTCGATTCCATGCGCCTGTGTATGGAGGGACTGACCTGCCTGACCGGGGCACACTGCTGTGGGAATACCGATTGGACCTTGCTCTTCGAGGCCGGGGTGGATGTGGTGAACTTCGATGCCTACGGCTACATGGAGAGCATGGCTCTCTACCCGGAGGAGCTGGCGGCCTTCCTGGAACGGGGCGGCTCGCTGGCCTGGGGCCTGGCGGTCAACAAACCCGAGATAGATGCGGAGACGGTAGACAGCCTGGCCCGTCTCTTCGAGGACGGCGTAGAGCTTCTCGCATCCCGGGGGGTTCCGCGGGACCTTCTCGTGGAGAGGGCGATGATCACCCCGGCGTGCGGCCTCGAGGGCGTATCTCCACAGCAGGCCGAGAGGGCCTACAGGCTCACCACGCAGCTCTCGGAGTTGCTGCGTGGCGGGGGCGGTTGACGGCGATAAGGGGAGAGACGATTGTCAGAGTTGGGATCCAAGGTAAAAGGACTTAGCGAAAGGCATTACGACGACCGCATGCCGCGCTGGTTGCATCGCCCGTTGCGCGCGGGCAGGAATATGCACGAGGTGGATGCTATCCTGCGCGGCCTGGATCTGCATACCGTTTGCGAGAGCGCGAAGTGCCCCAACCGTATGGAGTGTTTCTCTTGCCGCACTGCCACCTTCATGCTCCTCGGCGATGTCTGCACCCGCAACTGCAGCTTCTGCTCCGTGGCCAAGGGAATGCCCGGCGCCGTGGATGCGGGAGAGCCGGAGAAGGTGGCACAGGCGGCGGCTCGCCTGGGGCTGAAGCATGTTGTAATGACCAGTGTGACCAGGGACGACCTCGCGGACGGTGGCGCCCACCATTTCGCGGCCGCCATAAAGGCGGTCAGGCATCACCTGCCGGAGGCGACGGTAGAGGTGTTGACTCCGGATTTTCAGGGAGATACGGAAGCACTGCAAGTGGTGCTCGAGGAGAGTCCGGAGGTCTTCAACCACAACCTCGAGACGGTAGAGGCGCTCTATGCGGTCGTAAGACCGCAGGCCGGCTACGAGAGGTCATTGGAGCTACTGCGGGCTGCACGCGGGATTTCGCCACAGACCAGGCTAAAGAGCGGCCTGATGGTAGGGTTGGGGGAATCCCGGGACCAGCTGCGAGGCACCTTCGGCGACCTCGCGCATGCAGGGTGCGATATGCTCACCATCGGGCAATACCTGCGCCCTTCGCGGGAGCAGCTGAGAGTGGAGAGGTTCCTCTCCCCGGTGGAGTTCGAGGAACTGCGCAGGCTTGCGGAGGATGCGGGTATACACCAGGTCGCCTCCGCGCCCTTCGTACGCAGTTCCTACCGGGCGAGGGAGCTTTTGCATAAGCAGGAAAACGGTGGGCCGCACTGCCGGCCACAGGGTTAATCAAGGAGGAGGAACGAAATGCTGATCATCGGTGAGAAGGTCAACGTGATGATGAAGGCCATCGGGGCCGCCATCAAGGACCGCGAAAAGAAGCCCATCCAGGAGATGGCCTTGCTCCAGGCGGAGGGTGGAGCCAACTGGCTGGATATAAACCTGGGTCCCGCCACCAAGGAGGGTCCGGAGAAGATGCGTTTCGTGGTGGAGTCGGTGCAGGCAGTGACCGATCTCCCCCTGGCCCTGGATACCATGAATATCGATGCCATGCAGGCAGGCCTGGAGGTGGTAAAGGGCGAGGTGATGATCAACTCCATCTCCTCCCAGCCTGAGCGCATGGAGAAACTCATGCCCCTGGCTGTCGACAGCAACGCATGGGTAGTGGGTCTTACCCTCAACGCCCAGGGCAACGTACCGCGTGACGCCGACGAGAGGGTGGAGGTGGCGTACAACATCCTCATGACCGCGCAGGAGTACGGGATACCGGCGGACAAGATCCTCATCGATCCCATTGTCCTGCCCATCAGCGTAACCCAGGACCAGACCCACGCGCTGGTCGACTCGATGGATATGCTGCAAGGCGTTTTCGCCGAGTTCGACCCGCCGCCCGGGACGGTGGTCGGTCTCTCCAACGTGTCCAACGGTGTGCCCGACGAGTCCCTGTGCAGCCTCATCAACCGCACTCTTCTGGCCGTACTCATGGCCAAAGGTCTTACCGCGGCCATCGTCGACCCCAACGACGAAGAGCTCATGGGTATCATGAACAAGAACGAGGAGTACCAGATCGTGGAGAAGATCGTGAAAGGTGAATCGGTCGACGAGAGCGATCTTCTCACCATCAAGCTGCTCAAGACCTGGCGGGTGTTGACCGAGGAGACGCTCTACGCACACTCGTACCTGGAGCTGTAAGAAGTAACGTGGGTGGTAAGTAATGGGAGGTGGGGTCAGGTCTTTTTGGACCCTTCGCCCCATTGTTTGTCGGAGGTAATGGGATATGGGGTCAGGTCTTGACGTTTGCGAGAACCTATATGGCAGACGAGGTGTCTTGTAAGCAAACGCAAGACCTGACCCACACCCTACGGGGAAAAGAACGCACGTAGGTGGTAAACACCCTGCGGGGAACAGATCGTGGCGTGGGAGGAATAAAGAGGGCGATAGAAGACGAGGTGGGAGGAAATGGACGACAAAGGCTGTGAGTGCAAGCAACGCTTCGCGGATCCGGACAACCAGGAACCTTTGCTGGGTATCCTCGAGAGATACGCGGGGGAGAAGGGCGCGCTCATTCCCCTGCTGCAGGATACCCAGGAAGCCTACGGCTACCTCGACGAAAAGATCATGCGGGCTCTGGCAAAGGGAGCCGGTTACCAGTTGAGCCAGGTATATGGAGTGGCTACATTCTACACGCAGTTCAGGCTGGAGCCCATAGGGGAGCACCTCATCCGCGTATGCCACGGCACGGCATGTCACGTGGCCGGTGCCGAGCTTATCTCCGAGGAGATCTCCAACTTCCTGGGGGTCAAGGACGGTCAGACCACCCCGGATATGAAGTTTACCCTGGAGTCGGTGATGTGCGTGGGCGCTTGCTCGCTCTCTCCCATCATGATCGTGGATGAGGACACCCATGGCAAACTGAAGCCCGCAAACGTGCGCAAGGTACTCAAGAAGTACCGGGGCGGGAACGGGGAGAAGGAAGAATGAGCACGGGCGGCAAGAACAAGTTGGTCCTCGGCTACGGTACTTGCGGTATCGCCGCCGGGGCGACAGCGGTAAAGGATGCACTGGAAAATGAGCTGGCGACGGGAAAATACGATGCATATCTCGATATCGCAGGTTGCATGGGATTCTGTTTCCGGGAACCCATCGTAGAGGTCACGGACCCGGATGGAAGATCAGTAATCTACGGTGACCTTTCGCCCAAGCGGGTCTCCCGGCTCCTGGAGGCGGTCGCGGGAGGCGAGGTGATAGAGGACTGGGTGGTACGCCGCTCCGACGAGCCGGGTGCGGGAGAGGGCGACTTCCTCGCCAACCAGCACCGCATCGTCCTGCGCAACTGCGGCAATATAAATCCCGAGAGCATCGAGGAATACATATCCACCGGTGGATACGAGGCGGCAAGGAAAGCCCTGACCTCCATGACCCCCGAGGAACTCATCGACGAAGTGGGAAAGTCCGGCATCCGTGGCCGCGGCGGGGCGGGATTCCCCACCGGCACCAAGTGGGGCTTCGCCCGCAAGGCGAAGGGCGAACAGAAATATCTGGTATGCAACGCCGACGAGGGAGATCCCGGCGCCTTCATGGATCGCAGCGTACTGGAGGGAGATCCCCATGCGGTGATCGAGGGCATGATCGTCGCCGGGTACGCCATCGGAGCCACCCAAGCCTACATCTATTGCCGGGCCGAATACCCCCTGGCCTTGAAGCGGCTGGACATCGCCATCGCGGCATGCCACGAGTGGGGTTACCTGGGCCAGGGCATCTTCGGCACCGACTGGGATTTCGACATCAAGATCAAGAAAGGCGCCGGCGCCTTCGTGTGCGGCGAGGAGACGGCCCTTATCGCCTCCATCGAGGGCAAGCGGGGCATGCCCCGGCCGCGGCCGCCTTTCCCGGCCAACGAAGGGTTATGGGGCAAACCCACCAACATCAACAACGTCGAGACCCTGGCGGCCATCCCCTGGATCATCGCCAACGGGGGGGACAGGTACGCCAGCGTAGGCACGGAGAAGAGCAAGGGCACGAAGGTCTTCTGCCTGGCGGGCAAGGTGCGCCGCAGTGGCCTGGCCGAGGTACCCATGGGCTATACGCTGCGCCAGGTTATCTTCGACGTGGGAGGCGGGGTGCGGGAGGGCAAGGAGTTCAAGGCTGTACAGATGGGGGGACCATCCGGAGGGTGTCTCCCGGCCAGCCTCCTCGACACCCTGGTGGACTACGATGCCATCACCGCAACCGGAGCCATCATGGGCTCGGGCGGCATGATCGTGGCCGATTCATCCACCTGCATGGTGGACCTGGCACGTTACTTCCTCTCCTTCACCCAGGAGGAGAGCTGCGGCAAATGCGTTCCCTGCCGTATCGGCACCAAGCGCATGCTGGAGATACTGGCGCGTATCTGCTCGGGCGAAGGCGAGCCGGAGGACCTCGAACGGCTGGACATACTGGCCGGCGATATCAAGGCCGGCAGCCTGTGCGCCCTAGGGGGAACGGCGCCCAACCCGGTGCTCACCACCCTGAAATATTTCCGCAACGAATACGAAGACCACATCCTGCGTAAGAAATGTACCGCGGGAGTCTGCCCCGCCCTCATCACCCTGCATATCCAGGAGGATATCTGCACGGGATGCGGCGCCTGCGCCAAGATCTGCCCCGTGGAGGCCATCTCGGGGGAGAAGAAGGAGCCGCATGCAATTGACGCCGATACCTGTATTCGCTGCAAGTTATGCCTGAGTCGCTGCCCGGAAGAAGCAATCTACGCGGAGTGAGGTGGAAATGATGGAGCAAGTTCATCTGAATATAGACGGTAAAGACATCTTGACCACTTCCGATCGCACCATCCTTGAGGCGGCACGGGAGAACGGCATCCGCATCCCCAGCCTCTGCAATGAACAGCGCATGGAGCCCTATGGGGCATGCCGCATCTGCCTGGTAGAGGTGGAGGGGGCGAGGGGTCTTCTGCCGGCCTGCTACACCACGGTCACCGATGGTATGGTGGTGCATACCGCCACCGAGGAGCTGATAAGGATCAGGCGGACGATCCTCGAGCTCATCCTCTCCGACCATCCCAAGGACTGTATGACCTGCGAGAGTACGGGCAGTTGCGAACTTCAGGACCTGGCCTACGAATACGGCGTGAAGGACGCGCGCTTTCGGGGCGAGGAACACCATTACGAGGTGCTCGCCGATAATCCCCTTATCGAACGAGATTACGATAAGTGCATACTCTGTGGCCGCTGCATCCGCATCTGCCGCGAGGTACAGGGAGTAGGGGTCTACGACTTCGTCAACCGGGGTTTCGATTCCGTCCCCGGCATACCCTACGACAAGCCCATGATGGAATCGCCCTGCGAGTTCTGCGGGCAGTGCGTATCCACCTGTCCCACTGGAGCCATCACCTCCATCCCATCCAAAGGAAAAGGCAGGTCGTGGCAGGTCGAGAAGGTCAGGACAACCTGTGCGTATTGCGGTTGTGGTTGCCAACTCGACCTGCATGTTCGTGAAGGAGAGATCGTCGAGGTATCTTCTCCGCTCATGGTGGGGCCGGGGCAGGGCAACCTCTGCGTAAAAGGACGCTACGGCTATTCCTTCGTGCAGCATGAGGATCGCCTGACCACGCCCCTGGTGAGGAAGGGCGGGGATCTGGTTCCGGCCGCATGGGAGGAGGCCCTGGGAATGGTCGCCAATCATATCAGGGAGGCCATGGACGACGAGGGCCCGGACAGCGTCGCCTTCCTGTCCTCGGCGAGGTGCACAAACGAGGAAAACTACCTGCTCATGAAACTGGCACGCGCGGTGGTCGGCACCAATAACGTCGACCACTGCGCCCGGTTATGACACAGCTCCACAGTCGCCGGTCTGGCGAAAGCATTCGGGAGCGGGGCCATGACCAACTCCATCGATGACCTGGAGAAAGCGGGATGCATCCTGGTGATCGGATCCAACACCACCGAGGGACATCCCATCATCGGTTTGCGCATAAAGCAGGCAGTGATGCAGAACGAATGCAAGTTAATCGTGGCGGAGCCCCGCCACATCCGTCTCTGTTATTACGCCGACCAATGGCTGCAGCAGAGGCCTGGAAGCGATGTGGCCCTGCTCAACGGCATGATGAACGTGATCCTGGCGGAAGGCCTGGCGGATGAGGAGTTCATCCGGGAGCGCACCGAGGGATTCGAGGAGTTCAAGAAGGTAGTGGAGGAGTACGCTCCGGAACGGGCGTCCGAGATATGCGGCGTAGAAGCGGACGAGATCAGGCGCGCCGCGCGGACTTTCGCCGGGGCGGAGAGAGCGGCCATCGTCTACGCCATGGGCATCACCCAACATACTACGGGGGTGGATAACGTCCTCTCCCTGGCCAACCTGGCCATGCTCACGGGCAACCTGGGCATGGAGGGGACGGGGGTCAATCCGCTGCGCGGGCAGAACAACGTACAGGGGGCCTGCGACATGGGTGGACTGCCCAACGTCTTCACCGGCTACCAGGCCGTAGCGGATGCAAAGACAAGGGACAAGTTCGAGACGGCATGGGGAGTCGATTATCTCTCCGGCAATCCGGGGTTGACTCTCATGGAGATGATGGACGGCGCCCACGCGGGGGACATCAAGGTGCTCTATATCATGGGGGAGAACCCGGTGATCTCTGACCCGGACGTCGAACACCTGAAGGAGGCACTGGAGAGGGTCGACTTCCTGGTGGTCCAGGATATCTTTCTCACCGAGACGGCACGCTACGCAGACGTGGTCCTTCCCGCCGTATCCTTCGCGGAGAAGGAAGGAACGTTTACCAATACGGACCGCCGCGTGCAGAGGGTGCGCAAGGCGGTTGAACCCCCGGGAGAGGCCCGTGACGACCTGTGGATAATCGCCCAGGTCTCATCCAGGTTGGGCTACGACATGGGCGATACCCCGGCGCCGCGGATCATGGAGGAGATAGCCTCGCTTACTCCCTCCTACGGCGGTATATCCTACGCGAGACTGGAGGAGGAGGGTGAGCTGAGATGGCCTTGCCCCAGTGCGGACCATCCCGGCACCCCCATCCTCCATGTGGGCAAGATCACCCGGGGTAAGGGCCTTTTCAGCCCGGTAGAATACAGGCCGCCGGCCGAACTGCCCGATGAAGAATATCCGCTCGTGATGACCACGGGCAGGTTGCTCGCCCACTACCATACCGGTACCATGACCCGCCGCGTGAAAGCCCTTGACGAGCTGGTGCCGCGCAACCAGGTATGGGTTAATCCCGGCGACGCCGAGAAGCTGGGAGTGGGGAACGGTCAGGAGGTCGCACTACAGTCGCGCCGTGGTTCCATCAGGCTGGAAGCCAAGGTCACGGATAAGGTAGGGGAAGGAGTTGTCTTCGTGCCCTTCCATTTCGGGGAGTCACCCGCCAACGCTCTGACCAATCCGGCGCTGGACCCGGTGGCGAAGATCCCGGAGTTCAAAGTCGCCGCGGTACGCATCCTGACGGGTGAGTCCATGGCTGGCATCAACTATAGCACCAGCGTCACGTGATGGCGGACGGATCGGCGTGACGGCCGGTTTTTTGCTGACCACGCGATGTTTCGATGGTAGAATAGTAACGGACTGGGGCGAGAGGAATTGTCGGAAAGACTTTGCCGGAAGGGTTTGGTCCCTGACAGGGGCCGTAGCAGATCGTAGAAACGGGAGAGATGTTCTATGAATCTATACCAGAATCTCGTGAAGACGGCGGAGAGTAATCCCGATGCCACGGCCCTCTATTTCGGCCATGACACCATATCCTACGGGGAGCTTCTCGCGCGCACAAACCGCCTGGCCAACGGCCTGCGCGGCCTGGGGCTGGACGAGAACTCCAAGGCGGCCATACTGCTGCGCAACGTGCCCGAATTCGTCATCTCGTACTATGCCGTGCTCTCCCTCGGGGCGACGGTAGTCCCCCTCTGCTATATGTGCCTGGCGGAGGAGGTGGAGAAGATTGTCTGCGACTCCATGGTCGAGACGCTCATCACCAACTTCGAGTTCGACGACCTCGTGAAGGAACTGCAGAACTCCATGTGCTCCCAGATTCACCGCTACATCGTCAAGGATGCGCCGGAACTCGAGGGGGTTATCCAGTACGAGAAGCTGGTCGAGGGACAGCCCGACACTTGCGATGCCGCGGAGCGGGCCGAGGACGACGTGGCGGTCATCCTCTACGCACCGACATCGTCCAAGGTGGTAAGAGGGTGCATGCTCACCCACAGCAACCTCGACTGGAACACTGAGGCGATGACCAGGGAGTGTTCCCTGTCCCCGCAGGACGTGATCATGGCGGTATTGCCTTTTTTCGCGGTTTACGGGCAGAGCTGTGTCATGAACTCCGCCGTTAAAGCCGGCGCGAGCCTGGTGCTGCAGGAGTCCTTCATCCCCGGAGAGGTGCTCAAAGCACTGCAACACGAACAGGTGACCGTGTTTTTCGGCGTGCCCACGATGTTCGTCTATATCCTCAACCATCCGCTGATCTACCAGTACGACCTGGGGTCGGTGCGTCTGTGGTTCACCGGGGGAGCGCCCTTCCCGCGCGAGGTCATGGACCGCTGGAACAACGAGCTGGGATCGCGGATATTCGAGGGCTACGGCCTCACCGAAGCCGCGCCCCTGGTCGCCATGCAGCCCCTGGATGGTCCTTACAAGATCGGTTCCATAGGGGTACCCCCCGAGGGTCTCGAGGTGAAGGCCATCGATGAGGAGGGCAAGGAGCTGGAGCACGGCGATGTCGGGGAACTGATCGTCAAGGGGCCCAACGTCATGAAGGGGTATTACAACAAGCCGGAGGAGACGGATAAGGTCCTGAAGGACGGCTGGCTCTACACCGGAGACATGGTCTATATCGACGAGGACGGCTATATATTCATCGTGGGACGCAAGAAGGATCTCATCATCCGGGGCGGCTTCAACATCTATCCCCGGGAGATAGAGGAGGTCCTGGTCTCCCATCCTCTCATCTCGGAAGCGGCTGTAGTAGGTATACCCAATAAATATCTGGGTGAGGAAGTCAAGGCATACGTCAAGCAGAAACCGGGCTCCAACCTCACCGAGGAGCAGGTCCTGGAATTCTGCGAGGAGCACCTGCCGTACTACAAAACGCCCAAGTTCATCGTCTTCGTACGCTCCTTTAAAAAAGACCCCTCGGGACAGATCCTCAAGGATCTCATAGAGGAAGCCTAGGGTTCCCGAGCCCGGGGGTAAGTGCTTTCCCGGCCCGGGCTAGCCGAGTCGTCTGCGACGAGGCGTATTGCGAGGAGTCCGCGACGAAGCAACCTCGATAGTGCATCACGCATCTCTTTGTAGAGTGCGGCCGGGATGTCCTCGCTCCTCACTCGCAGTGCAGTATATCCAGGGCGAATCCTTCTTGCGTATATACTGCTCGCCAATGTCGCTTCGGACCAACCCCCGGATCCCGGGTTGTGTTTATTGTGCAGGCTATGCCCGGACGCGGTCTGCTGTCCTTGGCGGTTGGATACACTCGGTTCCCTCGTTTGGCCACCCCTTTTTCACCACTACCATAGCTCTCTATACAGCTGGTAACGGTCTCGCTCGGCGCGCAGCCGGCGGGATAGGAGGAAGAGGCCTCATTTTCATTTGCCCGCACTCGCTACGATACCTTCACCATCAACCGAAATGGGATTATCAATCGAGATTGCCGTGTCGCTTCGCTCCTCGCAACACGGTTTTCCACTGCGCGGAAAACCTGGTCCTCCGGGCTGGCGGCAGTGCGGATGGAAGCTCGGGCCAACCCGCGGATCATGGGATGAGTTTTTTATACGGGCTATGCCCGGGCGTGGTTCTGCTGTCCCTGGCGGTTGGATACACCCGGCCTACCCCCTTTTCTGCTCCTTGCACTTCACCTCCAGTAAGTTCGTTCTGCCGGACACACCCGACTTCATACTGCGAGGATGCGCAGATATGCTGCATATAGAGTAGAATACGGGACGAAGCGTTACCACGAAAACGGGAGATAGCCTGTTGTCTTCCCTTATCGACCGGTTGCTGGACTGGCTTATGCCCCTCTTCTCCAACTGGGGCTACCTCATCGTATTCGCGGGCGTCTTTCTCGAGAGTATCTTCCTGACCGGGTGGATAGCGCCGGGTACGACCGTCATACTCATCGGGAGCTTTTTCGCGGCCCAGGGGGAGCTCAACATCCTCATGTTGTGGGTTACCTGCGTCGTGGCCGCCCTGCTGGGAGACAATGTCGGTTATTTCATCGGCAGGAAAATGGGCGCTGAGGCGGCGGAACGTTACAACAGCAAGTCGCGACTGCGCCGCGGCATGCTTAAGAGCCAGGGGTTCTTCCGGCGCTATGGCGGAATCACGGTGCTCTTCGGGCGCATGTTGTCGGGCGTGGACGCTTTTATACCCGTGACCGCCGGCATGAACGCCATGCCACACTGGAAATACATGGCCTATGACATTCCCGCCGCCATGCTCTGGTCCGGCATCTTCTGCGCCTTGGGATATTTTTTCGGCGAGAATTGGCAGGCCATAGACGATGTCATCAGCTGGCTGGGATGGGGTGCACTGCTGCTGGCAGTCCTGGTCGTCGTCGTGATAGTGCTGGTGAAACGGCGCAAGAAGAGCAGGGAGTCGCTGATGGAGGATGGCGGCGGCATCAAGGATTGACCGGCAAGTGCCGGGTCAAGTTGCGGGGTTCACTCCTCTTGTCCGCTAGGTCTGATACGGCCAGGGAGGCGCCGGGGGGCGTAGCTTGCGGATCGGGCCGGAATACCTCTATATCTTGCCGGAACGATCGAGCCGGGCCAGGAATGCCGAGACGCAAGTCAAACCGGCTGACCCCCGTTTTACTTCCCTTCCCGCCGTGTGCTACTATCACGTTAATTTTATGCTGTCTTGACTGTTTAACTTGGGTAAACGCAGTAATTTTCGGGAGACAAGGCATTGTCCGGAGGTTACGCTTTCAGCAAGAAGCTGTTACTATGCATCCTGCTATTCGCTTTCTGGGTGGCGCTCACCGCTACCCTG
The DNA here is from genome assembly GCA_003598015.1 of Actinomycetota bacterium. GTDB lineage: Bacteria > Actinomycetota > Geothermincolia > Geothermincolales > RBG-13-55-18 > SURF-21. The sequence goes on from QZKE01000066.1 coordinate 11,958, forward strand.
GCCCTCTACGACCTGGTGCTCGGGGCCATATGCTCGGCTTTCGTTGCGGTGATCACCGTCAGCCTGCTGGGACGCGCTCTCGATCCCCGCATAACCCCCATGGTGCTGCTCAGGCTGCCCGTGTTCATGGTGCGGCTGGTCTGGGAGATAATAAAGGCCAATTACGATGTGGCCAAGATCATTCTCAACCCCAGGCTGCCCATTGATCCCAGGATTGTGGAATACCGCACCTACCTGGCAGGCGATCTTCCCCGCACGGTCTTTTCGGATTCCATTACCCTCACGCCGGGCACGGTGACGGTGGACCTGGAGGAGGATCTGCTCAAGGTCCACTGCCTCTGCCCCTACCACGAGGAGGGGCTGTCCGGCCTGGAGGAGATGGTGGCGTGGCTGTTCGGGGAGAAGAGACATGGATGACTTCCTCACCGTCATCGCCTTGATCATCAGCCTCAACGCGGTGATCTGCCTCTACCGGGCCGTGATCGGACCGACCACCCAGGACCGCTTGCTGGGCGTGAATATCGTAGGCACCAAGACCCTGGTGGTAGTGATCCTGATCACTTTTATCCAAGCCGAGAGCTTCTTCCTGGACGTGGCCATCGTCTATGCCCTGCTGCTCTTCGTGGTGACCGTCGCCGTCTCGCGCTACCTGGAGGCCGAGGGCTGGGAGGAGATGAAGTAGTATGGCTCAGAACATCGTGGCGGGCGTCTTCTGCTGCATCGGCACCTTCTTCTTCCTGCTGGGCACCACGGGGCTGGTGCGCATGCCGGATGTCTTCACGCGGCTTCACCCGTCAACCAAGTGCGACACCCTGGGCGCGTGTTCTGTGATCATCGGCATGGCCGTGTACAGCGGCTGGTCCTGGGACCTCTTGAAACTCGTCCTCATCGCCTGTTTCGTGCTCCTCTCCAGCGCCACCTGCGGGCATGCCATCGGCCGCTCCGCGCTCAAGAGGGATATCGCATACTGGAGAAAAGACCGTAAGGAAGTGGAAGATGGGCACGGCGCTTAACCTCACCTTCCTTGTACTCCTCGTGGCCACGGCCCTCCTCGCGGTTTTCGCGCGTGACCTCCTCGCGGCGGTGATCATCTTCTCCGTGTACAGCCTGATCATGGCCCTGATGTGGCAGCGCCTGCAGGCGCCCGACCTGGCCCTCACCGAGGCCGCGGTAGGTGCTGGAGTGACCGCGGTCCTCTTCGTCGTGACCATCTTCAAGACGCGTCGCAGGGAGGAGGAAGAGGATTGAAGAGAGTAGTCTCCCTGCTGTTCATAGCCGCGCTGCTCGCCCTCCTCCTCTACGTGGTGGCCAACATGCCTCCCATGGGCGACCCGGAGAATCCCACCAATTCCAGTGAGGTCATCAAGCGCTACCTGAACGAAGCGGAGGAGGAGACGCATTGCGAGAACGTGATCACCGGCATCATCCTCAATTACAGAGGCTACGATACCATGGGGGAGGTGACGGTCATCTTCTGCGCCCTCGCTGCGGTTCTCGCGGTGCTGGGCAGGGAGAAGCGGGGGAAGATCTACGCCTACGCAGACCGCTCCAGGGTGCCGTCCTCAGCTATCGTCAGGACCATGGTGGCCTTCCTGGTGCCCTTCATCATCCTCTTCTCCATCTATACCATCCTGCACGGCGAGATCTCACCCGGAGGAGGTTTCCAGGGAGGAGCCATAGTCGGGGGCAGCATGATCATCTTCACCACCATATTCGGCCTCTACGAGTCATCACAGCGCATCCCGCAGAAATTGCGCGCTCCCCTGGAGGGTTCCGCCGTGATCACTTTCTTCATCGTAGGCATACTGGGCATGGCGGGAGGTGGGAATTTCCTCACCTATGCCTGGCCCAATATCGCTACGAACCTGCAGCCCTCCGTGGTGACCTGGCTGACCATCCTGGTGGAGATAGGCATAGGCCTCGGCGGTGCCATGGTGCTCATATCCATCCTCTTCAGCATGATCCGGGAGGAGGAAGAGATTGCGGTTGCTCCATAACTACCATTACATTGTGGCCATGCTTCTCTTCTGCATCGGGCTGTATACGGTAATCGTGCGCCGCAATATCATCAAGAAACTCATCGGCCTGAACATCATGGAGACATCGGTATTCCTTTTCTATATATCGCTGGGATACCTGGAAGGAGGCATCGCTCCCATACGTGTCGGTGGAGCGGATCCCTCCCGCATGGTAAACCCCATACCGCAGGCCCTCATCCTCACGGGCATCGTGGTGGCGGTGAGCGTGACCGCCCTGGCCCTTGCCCTGGTCATCCTCCTCTACCGCCAGTACGGCACCCTGGACGTGGACCGCCTCTTCCGCGACGAGGAAGTGGAGGAGGAAACGGCGGAGGAGAAGGAGGGCACCGCGTAGATGGGCGCCTATCGCCATTTCCCCATCCTCATGATCACCATTCCTTTGTTATGCGCGGTGCTCATGCCCTTCCTGGGCTACCTGAGGCAGAAGTGGGTGGCCTGGGCGGCCCTGATCCCGCTGGCCTCCTCCACCATCCTGGGCTTCCTGCTCATCGGCAAAGTCCCACCCGACGGGTATATCAGCTATCATCTGGGCAACTGGGCGCCTCCCTGGGGGATAGAGGTACGCGTGGATTTCATGGGGCTCTTCCTCATGCTGGTGGTATGCTGTATCAGCTTCCTGGCCCTCGTCTTCTCCCGGCGCTATATAGAGAGGGAGGTCTCCGGGGGGCGCCTGACCGCCTACTACGTGCTCTTCCTGCTCATGTCCGGGGCTATGCTCGGTTTCGTGGCCACCGGGGATATCTTCAACCTCTTCGTGTTCATGGAGATCCTGGCGCTGTCCTCCTACGCGCTGGTGGCTATCACCGGAAACCGCAACGCCGTGCGCGCCGCCTTCAAGTACGTACTCATGGGCGCACCTTCCTCTATTATGGTGCTGCTGGCCATCGGGTTTCTCTACTCAGCCACCGGGACATTGAACATGGCCGACCTCGCGGGACGTATAGCGGAGTCGGGCTACAGCGAGGTGCTTATCGTATCCTTTATCCTCTTCGTCATCGGATTCGGAGTGAAGGCGGCCCTCTTTCCCCTGCATATGTGGCTTCCGGATGCCCATTCCATCGCGCCCTCACCCATAAGCGCGCTCCTCTCCGGCCTGCTGGTGGAGGTGGGCGCCTTCGCCATCCTGAGGATAACCTTTTCCGTCTTCACCACGTCCGCGGATAATCTCATGGCGGGAACCCTGGATGCCGTAAGCATATTTGCGGCCGCGGCGGTGCTTTACGGGGGGATCATGGCCATCATGCAGAAGGACCTAAAGATGATGATCGCCTATTCGACCGTCAGCCATATCGGCTATATCTTCCTGGGTATAACGGCGTTTACCAGGGAGGGCCTGGCGGGCGCCATGTACCACATGCTCGACCATGGTCTGGCCAAGGCCTGCCTCTTCCTCTGCGCGGGGTGCTTCATCTACATGAAGGGATACCGGCGCATAGACGAGCTCAAGGGAGCCTGGCGCCAGATGCCCTGGACCTGCTTCGCTTTCGCCCTGGCCTCCATATCCGTTATCGGCATCCCTCCCACAGCCGGTTTTATCAGCAAGTTCTACCTCATCTACGGGAACTTCACCTCGCAGAGGTGGCCCTACGCGCTGGTGCTCCTGGTAGGGGCGATACTGGCTGCGGTATACTGCTTCCGTGTGATCTATTACATGTTCTTCCAGCCTGGGAAGGAGGGGGCCTGGGAGGAGAACACCAGGGACGCCGCTCCCTCCATGCTAACGCCCATCTGGATCCTCTCCCTGGGCACGCTTTTCTTCGGGGTGTTCTCGGGTCTTATAATCGATTCGCTGCTCAAGGCGGCGCAGTATCTGTTGTGAAACGAAGGGGGTAGTCGATGCCACGGGACAGCACATCGCCCTTCTCGGGTCTTATAATCGATTCGCTGCTCAAGGCGGCGCAGTATCTGTTGTGAAACGAAGGGGGTAGTCGATGTCGGATAACAGCACATTCTCCGTAATACCGCTTATAGCGATGCTGCTTCCCTGGGTGTCGCTGGTGGTGATCGTGGCCATGCCCAAGAAGGCGAAGCAGCTGCGATTATGGCTGTGCTTCCTGGGGACGGTGGCCACCTTCGGGGTGGTACTGTCCCTGTTGCCGGGCATCCTGGACGGCAATACCTATACCATCAAGCTGGCCAGCGTGGTACAGGGGCTGGAGATGCGCCTCAGCGTGGATACGCTGGGCTATTATTTCTCGCTCATCCTGTCCTTTATCTGGATGCTGACCACCCTCTACTCTATCTCCTATATCGACCATAAAGAGAACCGCTTTTTCGCCTTCATGGCCTTGTGCGAGTCTTTCCTGCTGGGTTGCGCGTTCTCCGCCAACATGTTCACTTACTTCATCTTCTACGAGATGATGACCTTCGGATCCTACCCCCTGATTATCCACGAGGAGACGGCCATGGCGCGCCGGGCCGGTTACAAGTACCTCGTGTACGCCATCGCGGCCGGCACTGTCCTCTTCTTCGCCATCATCGCTCATTATTTCTGGGGGGATGGCCAGCTGGGATTCGGGCAGTACGGCGTTTTGAGCCTGGAGTTCGCGGGACGTGCCGCTCTGACCACCATCTTCTTCGCCTACCTGGCCGGATTCGGGGTGAAGGCGGCCATCATGCCCCTGCACGGGTGGGTGCCCGACGCCCATCCGGCGGCGCCCTCCCCGGCCAGCGCGCTGCTCTCCGGGGTTATCCTGAAGGCGGGTGCCTTCGGCATCGTCCGCGTGGTCTTCAACGTCTTCGGGGTGGAGCTCATGCGGGAGCTGAACGTGTTCATCGTCATGGCCGTTCTGGCCTGCATCACCATCGTGGTGGCCTCCGTCTTCGCCCTCACCCAGGACAACCTGAAACGCCGGCTGGCCTACTCGAGCATCGGGCAGGTCTCCTATATCATCCTGGGGCTGGCCATGCTGGCCCAGGATGGCGCCCTGGGCGGCGTCATGCACATCACCCACCATGCCCTGATGAAGGGCTGCCTCTTCCTCTGCGCCGGGGTGATCCTGGTAAAGACCGGCAAAAAGAACATCAGCGAGATGAAGGGGGTTGGATACAAACTACCGATAACCATGATCTGCTTCTCCATCTGCGCCCTGGCCATGATGGGGACGCCGCCGTCGGTGGGATTCATCACCAAGTGGCTGTTGGGCAGCGGCTCCCTGGAGGCGGGATTACCCGTCTATATCGTAGTGCTGCTGGTGAGCGCCCTGCTCAACGCGGCCTATTTCCTGCCCATTATCTATATCGCGTTCTTCCGCTGGGAGGGCGACGATGAGGAGGGGCACGGGGATACCCACCGTCCCAAGCTGGTGTTCGGCAAGGAGGCGGACCACAAGCTGGTGGTACCCCTGGTCATCCTGTCAGCCCTGGTGATCATCGTAGGTATATGGGTGACCGTCCCCGGCTTTCCGTATTCACTGGTCAACCCCGCCGTTGAGGATATCTACGGCAGCAATGTCTCGGGTCATGTCTACGAAGACGAGAACGGAAACGGTATCTACGACGATGACGATCCGGGCGTGGCGGGAGTGACGGTCCAGCTGAGCCTGGATGGAGAGGTAGTGGCGAGCACCGATAGCGATGAGACGGGCTTGTACGAATTCGAGAAGATCGAGGAGGGAACGTACGATATCGAGGTTATCACCGGGGCGGGGATGTCCGCCGTCGGCTCCACGCTGATCAGGGGGGTGAAGGTGACGTCCAACGAGGACGTAATCGTGGAAAGGCCCTTCCTGGTCAGTCCCTGACACGATGAGGTAGAGGGTTGCACGAGACGAAGGTAGCGATATTCGCATACTCCATCCTGCCCATCCTCGCCATGGCGCTGCCCGTGGCGGGAGCACTGCTGGCTGCGGTAGCGGGGGAGAAGCGGGCGCGCTTGCGCAACTGGGCCGCGGTGGTCGCCACCGGGGCGACGCTGCTCATGGCGGTGCTCATACTGGTGAAGGTGCTATCCGTCGGCGCGGTCTATTTCAACCTGGATATCATGCGCATCGGCACCAGCTACGTGTGCAACCTGGAGGTCGACGCCATCGGGGCGTTCTTCGTCTTCTTCACGGCGATCCTGTGGTTCGCCGCTTCCCTGCACGCTTTTCGCTACATGGATCACGAACATAAGCGCACGCGCTTCTTCTTCTTCATGCTCCTCACCGAGACCGCCACCCTGGGGGTGTTCATGGTCCAGGACTACTTCAGCCTCTACCTGTTCTTCGAGGCCATGGGGCTGCTGGCCTATGTCCTGGTTATCCACTCCGAAACGGACAAGGCTCGCTCTGCGGCCGCCAAGTACATATGCATGACCGTGGTCGGAGGCCTGAGCCTCATCGGGGGCATCTTCCTCTACCTGGGCGCCGCGGGCACGATCGCTTTCAAACCCCTGGCCGATAGTGCCTGGCTCACGGGTTCCTTCAAAGTTGTGGCCCTGATCTGCCTCATCGCAGGCTTCGGCGTGAAAGCGGGCATGGTGCCCCTGCATATCTGGCTCCCCGACGCTCATCCCGCCGCGCCCTCCCCCGCAAGTGCCCTCCTCTCCGGGGTGATGATCAAGGCGGGCGCATACGGAATCCTGAGAACCGCGCTCACCTTCTTCCAGCAGCCGCCGGTCCATGCCGCGGAAGCCGAGGTAGTCAGCGGCGCTCACGCCGCGGAGGGGGCGGTGCACGCCGCGTCCGGAATCGCGGGCGACGTGCGCATGCTGGGATTTGCCATAATATGGATGGCAGTGGCCACCATGTTCATCGGCATGTTGCTGGCCCTGGTGCAGAACGATATCAAGCGCACCCTGGCCTATTCGAGCGTCAGCCAGATGGGGTATATCCTCTTCGGCGTCGGGTGCATGACTTACCTGGGGGCGGAAGGGGCCATGGGCATGGGCGGCAGCCTCTACCACATCATCAACCACGCTTTCTTCAAGGGATGTTTCTTCCTCGCCGCGGGCTCCATTCTCTTCTGCGCCCACGAACTGGATATGTACAAACTGGGTGGCCTGTGGAGACGTATGCCCCTGACCACCATATTCTGGTGCATCGCTGCGCTGGGCATCATGGGTATCCCTTTCCTGAACGGCTTCGTGTCTAAGACCCTCCTGCATCATGCCATCGTCGAATCGCACGAGTTCGCCGTGGGGGCCAACCTGGCCACGGCCGGATGGGTGAAGATGGCAGAGATCATGTTCATCATAACCAGTGGCGGCACCATCGGATATATCACCAAGATGACCTACTACACGTTCTTCCGCGGGCCGGACCGGGAGCACGCGCATCATATCGAGCACGTAAAGGAAGCGCCCGCGTGGATGCTCGCAGGCACCGGACTACTGGCCGCCGGGGTTTTGTTCAATGGCCTTTTCCCCGGCGTGCTCCTGAGCAAGCTTATCGGCCCGACGGTGCAGACGGTGCCGGGCTTCGATCCCCATATGGCTGCCCACGTAGCGGAGGTCCCCATATTCATTTGGGGGAACTTCAAGGAGATCCTCGTCCCCCTGGCCATCGGTATCTCCGTCTTTGTCCTGGGGGCCTGGCCCGACCTTTTCGGAAGAAGGCGGCGGGGTCCGGATATCTTCCATATCCGGCTCCCGCGCTGGCTGGGGGTGGACTACTGGTACGTGCGGGGAGCCAGAGACTCGCTGGCGATACTCTTTGCCGGGCAGAGGACCTATGGGCCCATCAAAATGCGCGTTATATCCATGCTGAAACAGGGGGCGTACGGGACGGTTCACACGGTCCGGGATGTGATCTACCCGGCGCTCACGGAGAAGCCCTACGAGCGGGTCAAGGAAGGTGTGATCAGGCTGGCCGGGGATACTCGCCGCAGGCTGTTGCCCAGGATAAGAGAGTACCAGGGAGATCTCGCCGTCGGAGCCCTGGTTATCGCGGTATCACTCACCATCTTCCTTATCATGAGGTTGCTGTGAGCGTATGAAGAATGAATATGTTGAGGTATAGCTTCCATTAACCGGGAGAATGTATGAGACGAATCGGGAGTACGGATACGGGATGATGATACGGTTTGCTTTGCTGGTGGCCGAGTCCGGTGTGAGCAGGGACTTCTTCGCGGTCCTGGTAGCGGGGCTGGCCGGAATCGCGGTCCTCTTCTACGCCGCCGCTTCGGATCTCTTCGATCTCAAGCTCTTCAAGTTCGATCCCTACGCCTTCAGGCTCCCCAGGGAAGCCCGTGTCGAATACTGGTACACTAGGGCGGCGAAGAGGTTCGAGTCTTTCCTGGCCGATGGAGGCTGGAGCTACGCCAAGGCAAAAAAACAGGCAAGGGTGAGGGTGAAAAGGGACTGGCGCAGAATGCGCAAAGAAACGCGCAGGATGTTGCCGGAAGCCGTCAAGCGGCTTAACCGCGATGTCGCGCTGGGCGCGCTGGCGATAGCCATCGTCCTGGTGGCCCTGTTGATCATAAGCCTGGTATAGGAAGGAAACATGCGGACTCGCCCGGGCGGGCAGAGTCTGCTACCGGAGACAGGGGGAGATGATGAAGAAAGCGATTCCTCTTTTGGTAGTCGGCGTGGCCGTGCTATTGTTATTTGGAAGTCTCGCCCCGGCTCTGGCCCAGGAGGAGGGCGATACGGAGGACGGAGGCGGTAGCAGCCTTCGCCTTATCGTCATCATCGCGGCCATATGGTTGGTGATCATAGCGGCCGTGATCACGGTGGTCATAATGACGAGGAAGAAATCCGGAGAAGATGAGAGGGAAAGCCGCGAGGGTTAGCCGCCGTCCCGCAGAACGGGAGCCCTCGTTGTGCCCACCCGATCGCGCGGTGGAAAACGGAAAACGGAACGATTGGAAAGGAATGGTGATATCGCATGGATGAAAGGCTGTACACCGCTTCCCGCTGGCTTACTGCCCTGGCCATTATCCTGGTACCCTTATCGGTCATCGCCGTCGTCTCCGGCGCATGGGGCCTGAACTACCAGTTCGACACCGCGCAATGGACACGTTACCTGCTTTTCGCGTCCTGGATTCTGCTGGCCCTTTCGGTTATCGCGGGCATTGCCAACCTCATCAGCCCACCCGAGGTAACGCTGGAAAAGCCGGTGGCGCCGGCACGCATGGAGGCCGCAGGCGAGACGGAAGGAGATGAGGAGGAGACCGCAAAAAGTGCCCCCCAGGCGGATAAACCCCCCTTCAATGTCGGCTATGCTTTCCTGCTGGCACAGGCATGTACCCTGGCGTTGGGGGTTGTCCTCTACGTTGCCTACATCTCCTGGATGATCCTGGGACTGCAATCCTATCCGGCCCTGACCGGCCTGTAAGAGCGAACGGAAGATGGGGGAATATCTCCGCCGCTTTTACCGGGAACACGTACAAGCTGCGGGCCTGGTCTCTTTCAACGTGGTGCTGGAAGAGAGCGATCTCTTCATTTTCGCCGTACGCGATCTTTCCGCCGCAGCCCGTTCATCCCTGGCTCGCCACCGCGGGGACCTGGAGGAGTTCATATCCCGCCAGCCGCGTTTCGGGACTTCATTCGTGCCCTATACCGTTCCGGAGGCATCTCCGCCCCTGGTCACCCTCATGGCTGAAGCGTCCGCCAGGGTGGGGGTTGGACCCATGGCAGCCGTGGCCGGAGCCATTGCGGATATGGTGGGGGAGGACCTGGCGTCCCTGTCAACGGAGGTCATCGTGGAGAACGGCGGGGACATCCACATCCGTTCCGGGCGGGAGAGGCGCGTGGGAGTATTCGCCGGGGGTTCCCCTTTCAGCGGGCGCCTGGCCTTACGCATACCCCCCACATCTGCGCAGGGGTTGGGGGTATGTACATCTTCCGCCACGGTGGGTCCCTCCTACAGCGCCGGCGGGGCCGATTCGGCCCTGGTGGTGGCGGAGAGCGCCGCGCTGGCAGATGCCGCCGCCAGCGCTCTGGGCAACCGGGCCAAGACCCCGGGATACATCGAGGAAGCGGTAAACGGCGTGGCGGCCATCGAGGGCGTCATAGGCTGCCTGGTGGTCATGGGCGAGGACCTCGGCGTGCGGGGCGACCTGCAGCTGGAAGGGGTATGACCCCCTAGAAGAAGGAAGCCACCGTCTCCAGCAACTCGTCGGGATCGGCCGGTTTCTCGAGGTAAGCCGCGTAGTCCATCTGCTTGCCGGTCTCCAGTTCGTAGCGCCGTCTGCTTACTTCCTCCCGCACCGATGTCAGGACGATCAGGGGCGTACCGGCCCAACGCTCGAAGCGCGGCTCGTGCAGGGTGTTGATCACGGCGAAGCCGTCCACGCGGGGCATGAGCAGGTCCAGGATGACCAGGTCGGGGCTTTCCGCCTCGATCTTCTCCAGTGCTTCCCCCCCGTCTTTTGCGGTTATGATCTCGTATCCTTCGTCCTCGAGAAGCATCGAGACTACCTCCACGACATCGGGATCATCATCGGCAAGCAGTATTCTCTTGTTCATCGTTTACCTCCAGCTATTCCTTCAGGCCGTCCCCGTGATATTATCGACTCCCGGCGTACCCGTACCCGCACCTTCCTCGAGCATGTAACGATCCTCCACGCGGCAAGTCACGCCTATGGGTATGGAAAAGGAAACCAGGGTACCGGTGCCGGTCTCCGGCACCGGGCTTGTTACCTCTATGGTGCCGTGGTGCATATCGATTATGCGTTTGCATATCGATAATCCCAGCCCCGTGCCCTCCAGAGATTCCGGGTCGCCCTTGAAGAACTCCTCGAAGACATGGGGCAGATGCCCGGGATCTATCCCCGTCCCGCTGTCCTCGATGTCCACCGTTACGGCATCGTTCTCGCGCCGCGCACGGATGGTTATGCGGCCGCCACGTGGTGTATGGCGCACTGAATTGGAGACCAGGTTGAGGATGAGCTGCTGCAGACGTATATCCGAGGCGAACACCTCGGGAAGGGGACGGTGTATCTCCGTGGCCACCGTAATGCCCTGGAGCGACGCAAGCTCGTGGGCCATCTCCACCGCGGCTCCCAGCACTTCCTCCCAAGCGATGGTTTTGAACTCCGTGACGATCTGCCCGCTCTCCAGGCGAGAGAGCTCCAGGAGGTCGCTGATAAGCTCCATCATCCCGTCCATGCGCTCGATACTGCGGTGTATGCCTTTGACCATGCGTTCATCGAGGCAATCCGTGCTCTTGCGCAATAGAAGCTTGAGGTAGCCCTGCACCGCCACCAGGGGTGACTTGAGGTCATGGGTAACCATGGAGAGGAAGCTGAGAAAATGGCGGCGTTCGTCTCTGATGCGGGCCAGGTCGCGTCGGGCCTGCTCGGCGTCCCTCTCCAGGCGTTCCTGGTTCTCCGCGCTGCGCAGGATGCTTCCGCCGAGCTCGGCGATGGATTCCAGGAACTCGAGGTCTTCCCGGTCGAAGCTCATGCTCTGCGCAAAGAAGAGGCGCATGATGCCCTGCACCTGCTGCTTGTCGCGGAAGGGAAGGAAAACGATGGAAGCAATGCCCTCGCGCTCCAGCACCTCTTTGTGGGTTATGCGGGGGTCGCCGGCCACGTCCCATACGAAGAGGGGATTGCCCTTGAGCACCTGCTTCAGTGCGTCGTCGGCCAGGATCTGGCCTCCGCGCAGCAGGTCCTGGTCGATGCCGCAGCTCACACGCGGAATCATGCGTTTGCCATCTTCCCCGATGGTGAGCAGGGAGCAGCCTTTTGCCTCCGTGCCCCGGGCTGTCGCCTCTACCAGGGCGCGGATGATGTTATCCGCCCCACCCGCAGCGATCACGGAAAGGGCTATCTCGCGAATGATCTTATGTCGCAATTGCCCACCGTACCTAGGGTATGAAGATCGGCTCCCCCGTCGCAAGGATTTGAATAATAGGTTCTTCTTCGAGAAGTATGGGCGTCAGGCATAGGGGTCGGCCCTGGACTTATGCCTGAGCAATATGCCCAGTATATATACATGGGGATTTGAGTGACACCTTATTATCTTTCCTCCTGCTCCTCCCGGCTGTTTCAGGCATAAGTCCAGGGCCGACCCCTATGCCTGACGATGTCTCCCACTATACTCTACCCACACTTCTCGGAGAAGAACTGAATAATATTATACATACCCGCATGGCGTGCGTATAACACACCGATGTATTGTCTCGAGCCGTTTTGATATATTACAGGAGGGTATGGCGTCACCTGAGGCAGGGCGGGAACGATCGGAGGGAGATACACGGCATGGACCCGAAAGAAGCCGGAACCAAGGCGGCTACCCTACGCGAAGAGCTGAACTATCACAGTTACCGCTATTACGTCCTCGATGATCCCGTGATCTCGGACGAGGAATACGACTCCATGATGCGCGAGCTCATGAGCATCGAAGAAGAACACCCCGAACTGGTCACGCCCGATTCCCCTACGCGGAGGGTGGGAGCTCCTCCCAGCGATGCCTTTCAGCCGATCCAGCACCGCGTACGCATGATGAGCCTGGATAACGTCTTCGATGCACAAGAGCTAACGGCGTTCATCCGGCGGGTGGAGAGCCAGGTGGGTGAGGCGGATTATATCTGTGAGCTCAAGATCGACGGAGCAGGCATCGCGCTTACCTACGAGGATGGGGTGCTGGTGCGCGGCGCCACCAGGGGGGACGGCATCACTGGAGAGGATGTGACTGGGAACCTCAAGACGGTGAAAGCCCTGCCCCTGCGTCTCCTGAACGAGGATGCGGTTCCCTACCTGGAGATAAGGGGAGAGGTATTCATGCCCAAGGCGTCCTTTCTGAGGCTCAACGGCCAGAGGGAGGAGTTGGGGCAGGCGCCCTTCGCCAATCCACGCAACGCCGCGGCAGGTTCCCTCAGGCAACTGGATCCCCGTGTCACGGCCTCCCGCCATCTCGACCTCATCTGCTACGAGATAGGCTATATGGAGGGGAGGGAGTTCGCCACCCACAAGGAGGTGCTGGAGCAGATAGCATCATGGGGCTTCCATGTGAGCGAGCACTGGCGCACGGCGGCGGACGCAGCGGACATAGTGGATTTCTGCGATGAGTGGATATCCAAGCGCGAAGAGCTTGCTTATGAGGTGGATGGAGCGGTGATCAAGGTCAATCGCCTGGACCTGAGGGACAGGCTGGGAGCGACCAGCAAGGCGCCGCGCTGGGCGGTGGCCTTTAAATTCCCGGCGGAGGAGAAGACCACACGACTCCTGGATATCGTGATCAACGTGGGGCGCACGGGCGCCCTCACCCCCACCGCCATACTGGAGCCCGTATTCGTCGGGGGTTCCACGGTCTCTCGTGCCACCCTCCATAACGAGGACGAGGTACGGCGCAAGGGTGTAAAGATAGGGGATATGGTGCTGGTGCACAAGGCGGGGGATGTTATACCTGAAGTGATCAAGCCGATCACGGAGCTCAGGGACGGGACGGAGAGAGACTTCGTAATGCCCGCACAGTGTCCGGCGTGTGGCGGCAAGGTCTACCATCCCGAGGGGGAAGTGGTGGCCAGGTGCATAAACGTCGACTGCCCCGCCCGGCTGTTCGAAAGCGTGCTCCATTTCGCGTCGCGCGGCGCCATGGATATAGAGGGGCTGGGACCGGCGACCATAAAGGAGCTCATGGACAGGGGTTTTGTCAGCACCGTTGAAGATATCTATTACCTCGGCGAGGAGCAGTTGTACTCCCTTAACGGCTTCAAGGACAAATCAGTCGCCAATCTCACGGGCTCCATCGCTGGCAGCAGGGAAAGGCCTCTCTCGCGCCTGCTCTATGCTCTGGGCATCCGCCATGTCGGATCGCACGTGGCCGAGGTTCTGGCCGGCCGCTTTCCTTCCATGGACAGGCTGGCTGCTGCCGGCGAGGAAGAACTCCGCGAGATAAGCGAGGTCGGTCCCGCCATAGCCGCGAGCGTAAAGGCTTTCTTCGAGGAGCCCCGCAATCTCCAGCTCATCAGGCGGCTCAAGGAGGCAGGAGTGAACATGGAGGGGGAGGTGGAGGAGGGCCCGCAGACCCTCGCGGGTCTCACCTTCGTTCTCACCGGGGGTCTGGAGTCGATGACGCGAGAAGAAGCCCGGTTGGCCATCGAAGAGAGGGGTGGGCGGGTGAGCTCGAGCGTCAGCCGCAAGACGGATTACGTGGTCGCGGGATCCGATCCCGGCAGCAAATACGACAAAGCCCGCGAGTTGAATGTTAAGATCATCGCGGAAGGCGACTTTCTGACCATGCTGCAAGACCAGGATGGAAAAGGGGCGAAAGGAGAGAGATGATAGAGCCGAAAGACGTGGAGTACGTGGCCTGGTTGGCGCGGCTGGATGTGAGTGAGGAGGAAAAGGAGAAGTTCACCCGCCAGCTGGGTCAGGTCCTGGAGCATGCGGAGAAGATAAAGTCACTGGACACCGAGGACGTGGATCCGACCTCCCATGCCATCCCCCTCAAGAACGTCATGCGTGAGGACGAAACAGGGCCTTGCCTCTCCCAGGAGGAGGCGCTATCGGGTGCCCCACGCACGCAGGGGGGTTACTTCGTGGTGCCGAGGATCATCTGAGAAGCAAGGGGGACAACGCTTTGAGCGCCTATGTTCTCTCGGCGACAGCCCTGGTCCTGACAGGCATCATGGCGTGGCTGTGGGAGAGCGGAGAGACGCGGAGTGAGCCCGCGCGCCTCCTCCTGGCTTGGCTCTGCCTGAGCGCCATTACCGCGCTCATAGCCGCGGCGGGGATATGGATCAAAGACCCCACCATAAGTCTTTCCTTCACCGCGGCCGCCCGCTTGTGCTCCATGATCATCGTCTTCCTGCTGTTCATGTTCGCGCGTTCCTTCAGCAGCCCGGCGGATTTTACCCTCATCTTCTGGTCCATTCCCCTGCAGTTCGGCATGGCCGCGATCATCCTCAATTGGGGGAACATGTTCAAGCTCAGCGGGGATATGTGGGTAATGGATATGGGTAGTTCATTTGCCTTGGCCACCGTTTTCGTGAACTGGTTTTATGCCGTACTGGCCTTGACGTACGCGGCAGTGCTCTATATAACTCTGCGCCGGGAGGGCAGGGATAAGGAGAAAAAACGGACGATGATCATGATCGCAGCATTCCTCGTACTGCTCGTAGCGAGCGGGGTCAGAGGATCTCTGAGCGGCGCGGTCGGTTTCGCTATTACCCTGGGGTATCTGGGCCACCTTGCGGGAGTGTTGCTGCTGGTCTGGGCTTTTCACGGACCCATACTGCTCAAACCGGCGGAGAGATGAGAGGTGTATTGGATTGGAAGCACTGTACGCAATGAAAGCATGGGAATTGCAGGATATGATCGACCGCGGCGAGGTGAGCGTATCGGAGGTGCTGGACGCGGTGCTCGCCCGCCTCGAGCAGGTCGAGAACGAGGTGCATTCCTATATTACGCTGACCCTGGATGCCGCGCGCGCGGCAGCGGCCGAGGCGGACCGGGCGAGGGATGGCGGAAAGAGCCCGGGCGCGGCGGCAGGCATCCCCATGGCCATCAAGGACGTCTTGTGCACGCGGGGAATACGCACCACTTGCGGTTCGCGCATCCTCGAGGAATACATACCCGTTTACGATGCCACCGTACTGGAGAGACTGCGCCACGCGGGCCTGGTGTTGGTGGGGAAGGCCAACATGGACGAGTTCGCCATGGGGTCGTCCACCGAGAACTCGGCCTACGGCCCCACCCGCAACCCCTGGGACCTGGAGCGTGTCCCCGGCGGATCGAGCGGAGGTTCGGCCGCGGCGGTCGCCGCGGGGGAAGCGATCTGGGCCTTGGGCTCCGACACGGGAGGCTCCATACGCCAGCCCGCTTCCTTCTGCGGCCTTGTGGGCATGAAACCGACCTACGGGCTGGTCTCCCGTTACGGGCTGGTCGCCTTCGCTTCTTCCCTGGACCAGGTAGGTCCCATAGCACGAGACGTGCGGGACTGTGCCCTCCTGTTATCCCTCATCGCCGGGCACGATCGCCGCGATTCCACCTCCTTACGGCTCGAGCCGCCCGATTATCTCTCGGCCATGCAGGGGGATATCCGGGGCCTCAGGGTGGGGATGCCACGCGAGCTCATGCAGGAGGGCTTGACGCCGGGTGTGAGGAAGGCGATGGAAGACTGCCTCCAGAAATTCGAGCAACTGGGTGCGGAGGTGGACGAGGCCACGCTGCCCAATCTCGATTATGCGCTCTCCGCCTATTACATCATCGCCCCCGCCGAAGCAAGTTCCAACCTGGCCCGCTTCGACGGAGTACGCTACGGCCTGCGGGTGGAAGGCGCCGAAGACATGATGGAGATGTACGGCAGGACACGTGCCGCTGGCTTCGGGCCGGAGGTCAAGCGGCGCATTATGTTGGGAACCTACGCTCTTTCAGCGGGATACTATGAAGCCTATTACGGCCAGGCCCAGAAGGTAAGGACTCTCATCATTCGGGATTTCGATGCCGCTTACGAGAAATACGATATATTGGTGAGCCCGACCACCCCGACACCTGCATTCGCGCTGGGGGAGAAGGTGGAGGACCCTCTGGCCATGTACCTCTCGGATGTGTGCACTATTCCGGTGAACCTGGCGGGCATTCCGGCTATCAGCATACCCTGCGGCCTGGAGGACGGGCTTCCGGTGGGCCTGCAGATCATGGGCAAGGTACTGGACGAAACTACCGTCCTGCGCGCGGCAAGGGTCATGGAGGAAGCCCTCGCCTTCCGTGAGAAGCCCGGTTCCGGGAAGGGGGTGGGAGCATGAGCGGGTTAGAGGTAGTAATCGGCCTGGAGATACATGCCGAGCTCAAGACCCTCTCCAAGATGTTCTGCTCCTGTGACGCTTCCTTTGGAGGAGAACCGAACTCTCGAACCTGCCCGGTATGCCTGGGGCTCCCCGGAGTCCTGCCGGTGCTCAACCGCAAGGCGGTGGAACTGGCGACGCGTCTGGCGCTGGCTCTGCATTGCGATATAGCTCCTTACAGTATCTTCCACCGCAAAAACTATTTCTATCCCGATATGCCCAAGAATTTTCAGATATCCCAGTATGACCTGCCGCTGGGGATCGGAGGCTACCTGGACCTGGAGATGGAAGAGGGAAGGGTGCGTGTAGGCATTACACGCGTACACCTGGAGGAGGATACCGGCAAGACCGTGCACGCCAGCGAGAGCGGGAGGATACACGATTCGGAGTACAGCCTGGAGGACTTCAACCGCGCCGGTGTGCCCCTGCTGGAGATAGTGACGGAACCCGATATCCGCACGCCTATACAGGCACGTATGTTTATGCAGGAACTGAAGAGCATCATGGAGCACCTGGAGGTGTCGGACTGCAAGATGGAGGAAGGCAGCCTGCGCTGCGACGCGAACGTATCCCTGCGTCCGCAGGGTTCTCCGCAGCTCGGAGTGAAGGCCGAAGTTAAAAACATGAACTCGTTTCGGGCCCTCTACCGCGCCCTGGATTACGAGATAATGCGGCAAGGGGATTTGCTGGCCTCGGGAGGAGAGGTGGTACAGGAAACACGGCACTGGGACGCGGACTCGGGCGTGACCACGCCGCTGCGTACAAAGGAGTACGCCTACGACTACCGTTATTTCCCCGAACCGGACCTGGTGCCGCTGCAGCTGGACCTCTCTTTCATCGACGGGGTTCGGGCTGGCCTCCCAGAGCTCCCGTCGCAGAGGAGGAGCCGCTTGCAGGAGGATTTAGGCCTGCCGGAACACGATGCCGGGCTTCTCACTTCCTCAAAGGCCCTCGCCGACTTCTTCGAGGCCGCGGTGGATGCCGGAGCGGAGCCCAAGGCGGCCAGCAACTGGATGATGGGGGAACTTTCCGCACACCTCAACGCTCATAATATCGAGATCTCAGAGGTGCCTATAACGCCCGCTCAACTCGCAGCCATGATCGCACTGATCGATAAGGGGGTTATCAGCGGCAAGATCGCCAAATCCGTCTTCGAGGCTATGCTGGCAAGCGGCAATGATGCGGAGACCATCGTAAAGGAAAAGGGCATCACCCAGATAAGCGACGAGGAAGAGCTGGTCAGGCATATAGAGGAGGCGATAAGGGAAAACCCAGCCAGTGTCGAAGATTACCGCAAAGGCAAGGAGAAGGCCCTGGGATTCCTGGTCGGGCAGGTGATGCGCAAGACCAAAGGTCGGGCTAACCCGCAGCTCGTGAACGAGCTGCTGCGGCGCAGCCTGGAAGGCGAGGGATGAGAGCCCGATAACGGAATGACTGGAGGTAGAATATGGTAGACGAAGTCCAGAAGACGTGTCCTGGTTGCGGCACGCCTTTAAAGGAGGGAGCATCGTTCTGCACCAATTGCGGCGCCGCACTGACGGGACCGGAGGCGGCTGCAGCCGCGGCCGCTGCGCCCCCGCCGACGGCGGAAGGACCTCCTCCGGTGCCACCGGCTGCAGCCGGAGCGCCGCCCGTGCCCCCTGTACCTCAAGCGCCGGTGCCACCGGCGGTGGGAGAAGGTGCCCCCGAGGCACCCATGCCCGGAATAGCCCCGATGGTGCCGCCCAAACGCAGCAAGGCGCCACTGGTAGTGGGCGTCATCGGCGGTATCCTGGTCGTGGCGGGCATCGTGGTGCTGGTGCTGTGGCTCGCCGTATGGAAGGACGGTGGTGGGGGAGGCGCCGGTGACCCCATAGACCTGGCGGAGCAATACATCAACGCCATGGAGAAGGGGGATGCAGACGCCTATTTCGCATGCTTTGAGCCCGAGTTCTTCTCCATGGAGGACAATCCCCTCATGGAGGAGATGGGCATGGATGTCAAGGAACTGATCGAGATGACCTTCGACATCGCCGAGATAAAGTTCGACGACTACGCCCTGGAGCTGGAATCCGAGCAGGGGAACAAGGCCACGGTAGTGACCACCTCCGGGAACCTGTCCATCTCGAGCATGGGTTTCGAGCAGGAATACGACCTGGCGGAAGAGCCCATGGTCTTCGAGATGATCAAGAAGAACGGCAGGTGGTACCTGAGCGATGACCCCATGCCGGGTTCCATGGGAGGCGATATGGATCTCGAGGACCTCAACATAGAGGACCTCGACCTGGAGGACCTGGACCAACTCATACCCGAGGATCTCAACATGGAGGACTTCGAGAATATGTTTCCCGAGGACCTCAACCTGGAGGACCTGGAGAATATGAGCGAGGAGGACATCAACCAGCTCCTCGAGGAACTGGAGAAGTTGATGGAGGATATGCCCACCGAGGGGAATAGCACCTGATAGCTGTGGGCAGCTCCGGGTGAGTATCTAGTAGAGGACGGGAAAGGCGGAGGCGAGAACCTCCGCCTTTTCGTGCTTTGCTCTTTACGTCTCAGGCCTCGGCTACCAGCTTCTCGTAGGCGGCGGCGTCCATGAGATCGTCCGCTCCCGAGGGGTCTCCGAGCTCCACCTTGACCATCCACCCCGCTTCGTAGCAGTCCTCGTTGATGATCTCCGGCGCCTCGACGACTTCCTGGTTGGTCTCGACGATGGTGCCGTTGACCGGGCTGTATACGTCGGAGACGGACTTCACGGATTCGATCTCCGCATAGGGCTTGCCGGTTGCGACTTCCGTTCCCGTAGCCGGGAGTTCGAGGAAGACGATCTCTCCAAGCTGGTCCTGGGCGTAATAGGTTATTCCCAGGGTGGCGATGTTGCCATCGATCCGGGCCCAGCAGTGCTCTTCATGATACTTGAGGTCATCAGGGTACATGTGCTTCACCTCCAGGTAGCTCGAACACGACTATGACATAATATCGCAACCGCCAGCGGTGTGCTATACCGCTCTATTTTCGCGCCGGGGCCGCATGGATGGCACGGTCATGTGCAGCTTCAGCCGCTTCCATCACGGCCTCCGCAAGGCTGGGATGGGCGTGTACGGTCCTCCCGAGCTGGCTGGCGGTTATGCCCATCTGTATGGCCAGGGCGAGCTCGTGGATGAGGTCGGATGCATGAGCACTCATGATCTGGCAACCGATGATCTTATCCGATCCGGCATCCGTAACCAGTTGGATGAAGCCCTGCCCCTTGCCCATGGCCAGAGCCTTGCCCAGGCCGCCGAACATGAAACGCCCGATGCGGGTCTCTATGCCCCGCTCCTCCGCCTTGGAGGGGGTAAGGCCTACGCTGGCTATCTCGGGCTCGGTGAAAATGCAGGCGGGTACCACGTTATAATTCATCACCGTATCCATACCCATGGCGTTCTCCGCGGCGCACACACCCTCGAACGAGGCGACGTGGGCCAGAAGGATACCGCCGACGACATCGCCGATGGCGTATACGCCGGGTACACTGGTCTCCATGTGTTCGTTGACCAGGATCTCCCCGCGCTGACCCACCTCGACCCCCACTCCCTCCAGTCCCAGGCCCGCGGAGTTGAGCGACCTGCCTATGGAGACCAGGAGCTTGTCGGCCTCGAGGACATCGCCGGTGGAGAGCCTTGCCTTAACACCGTCCGCCCGGTATTCAACCATCTCCTCGATGGTGGTCTCGGTGAGGATCTCGATACCCTTCTTGCTCAAGATCCTCTTCATCTGTTGGGAGACGCGATCATCCTCGGTGGGGAGAATGCGCGGCATGAGCTCTACCATGGTGACCTTGGTGCCCAGGGCGTTGTAGATGGTGGCGAATTCAGAGCCCACCACGCCGCTGCCCACGATGATCATGGCCTTGGGTATCTCGGTGAGTTCCAGGCCCTCGGTGGAGGTAAGGATAGCCGGCTGAGCGAAGTCGAAGGTGGGCAGGCGTGCCGGCTCCGAGCCCGTGGCCAGGATCACCTTCTCGGTTTCGATGAACTTCTCGCCCTCTTCCGTCTCCACCTTCACCTGGCCGGGCGAAGCGAGGCTGGCCGTTCCCTGTACGAAATCGACCTTATTGGCCTTGAGGAGCTGCGCGATACCGTTGCGCAGCTGCGCGCTTATCTTCTCCTTGCGCTCCACCATGGCCTTGAGGTCGGGAACCGGGTCCGAGACTTTGATGCCGTATTCCTCGGCATCTTTGATGGTCTCCAGCGCTTCCGCGCAAGCGAGCAGGGCTTTGGTTGGTATGCAGCCCCAGTTGAGGCAGGTACCGCCCAGCAGGTTCTTCTCGACCAGCACAACCTCGCCGCCCAGCTGGGCCGCCCTGATGGCTGCCACGTAGCCTCCCGGTCCGGCTCCTACGACGACCAGCTTGGCTTTCTGCGTTTCTGCTGCCATGTCTCCTCCTTCGGACTATTCTGCGATTCCGCGGGTTTACATCGATGGCCTGTGGGCATACTTGGCGTGATCCCGTGCCCAGGATATTTTATCATCATCCGAGCACACGGGGTTCTTTTTCCTGCATGGTTGCGCAGATAACCGGTTATCCCCTGGCTATGTTCCCGGTCAAGGCGCCTGGTCTGTTTTTTACTTCAGATTCAAGCCTTCAGACTCAAGGCTGGGGGGGTTTTGCGAAAACTCATTTTGTGGTGAATAATGATAGCCGTGAATCGCTGAGCGCATATGCCGCAAGACGATGAATAGACTCTTCCAGCAGCACCGATATATATACGCAAGAGACATGATGAGGAGAGGACCGGGCCATGGGCATGACCATAGCCGAGAAGATATTCTCCAACCACTGTGGCCGCGAAGTGCGGGCGGGCGAGCTCGTCGTCACGGAGGTGGACTTCATGATGGGCCAGGATGGCACCTCCCCCCTGGCTATCAAGGCCTTTCGCGAGCTCGGCGGCGAGAGGGTGCTGGATCCCTCCCGCGTTGCGCTGGTCATCGATCACAGCGCTCCCAGCCCGCTGGAGGGCGTCTCCAACCTCCATACCCTGATGCGCTCCTTCGCGGCGGAGCATGGGATCGGGATCTTCGACATAGGCTGCGGCGTCTGCCACTGCCTCCTCCCCGAGCAGGGCCTGGTCGCGCCGGGGGACATAGTTATTGGAGCGGACTCCCATACCACCACCTACGGGGCCGTCAACGCCTTCTCGACCGGGGTGGGTTCCACGGACCTGGCCGCGGCGATGCTCACCGGAAGGCTGTGGTTCAAGGTGCCGCATACCCTGCGCCTGGAGCTGCGGGGCACGCTTCCCATCGGGGTCTACTCCAAAGACGTCGCTCTTTACCTCGCGGGCAGGATCACCGCGGACGGAGCGACCTACATGGCGGTGGAATACGGGGGTGAGCTCATCACCTCGCTCAGCGTCGAGGCGCGCTTCACAATATCCAACATGGCGGTGGAGATGGGGGCGAAGGCCGGCCTCATGGAGGCCGACGCAAAAACGCTGGAGTGGGTCTCCGGACGTGTCACGCGTCCCTTCAATCCGGCGGCTCCCGACCGCGGCGCCGATTACGCGGAGGTGATGGAATTCGCACTGGATGGCCTCCCACCCCAGGTTGCCGAGCCGCACTGCGTGGACAGCGTAAAGCCGGTGGAGGAGTTGGAGGGCATACCTGTCCAGGAAGCGGTCATCGGGACCTGTACCAATGGCCGCCTCGAGGATCTGGAGGTGGCGGCACGTATCCTGTCCGGCAGGAGGGTCAGCCCCGAGGTGCGTCTCATTGTGGCGCCGGCCTCCCGCAGGGTGCTCATGCAAGGTATGGAGAAAGGTATAGTGCAGAGGCTGATAGAGGCGGGAGCGGTGTTCGTAGCCCCGGGCTGCGGGCCCTGTGTGGGCACGCATAACGGCGTGCCCTCGGATGGGGAGCGGGTCATTTCCACGGCAAACCGTAACTTCAAGGGGCGCATGGGGAACGCAAACGCTTTCATCTACCTGGCCAGCCCGGCCACGGTTGCGGCGAGCGCGGTGGCCGGAAAGATAACCGACCCCCGCCGCATGCTGTAAGGGCGGGATCGGAGGACGGAGTCACATGGAAGAGGGAATGGTGTTGAGGGGCAAGGCCCATGTCTTTGGAGATGATGTGAACACCGATTACATCATCTCGGGCAAGTACAAGTTCAAGACCCTGGACATGGACGAGCTGGCCTGCCATTGCATGGAGGATCTGGATCCGGATTTCAACCAGAGGGTAAGGCCGGGTGATTTCATCGTAGCCGGCGGTAATTTCGGCTGCGGCTCCTCGCGGGAGCAGGCACCGCTGGTCATCAAGCATGCCGGCGTGAGTGCCGTACTGGCACGCTCCTTCGCACGCATCTTCTTCCGCAATGCCATCAACAAGGGGTTGCCTGTCGTGGAATGCGATACATCGCAGATAGTGGATGGGGACGAACTGGAGATAAACCTGGGGGCGGGGAAAGTAACCGACCTGACACGCGGCACCGAGATGGATATAATCCCGTTACCCGTGGTGATGATGGAGATAATAAGAGAGGGCGGGCTCATCGATTACCTGAAAAAACACGGAGGATTCAGACTATGAAGAAGGTCACACTCATACCCGGAGACGGGATAGGCCCCGAGATCGTAGAAGCCTGCCGCAGGATCGTCGAGGCAGTGGGGGTCGAGATCGCATGGGACTTGCAGGAGGCGGGGGCCGACGTGATGGAAAAATACGGCACACCCCTGCCGACACACGTCCTCGACTCGATCCGTGCCAACAAGGTGGCCATGAAGGGCCCCATCACCACACCGGTGGGCTCCGGGTTCCGCAGCATCAACGTCGCCCTGCGCAAGGAACTCGACCTCTATGCCAACCTGCGCCCGGCCAGGAGCATAGAGGGAGTGCGTTCCCCCTACAGGGATATCGACCTGGTGGTGGTGAGGGAAAATACCGAAGACCTGTATGCGGGCATCGAGCGCCAGGTCGACGAGGATACGGCGGAGAGCATAAAACTCATAACCCGCGGTGCATCCGAGCGTATCTGCCGTTTCGCCTTCGAGTATGCACGGCGGGAGGGACGGCGCAAGGTTACAGCGGTGCACAAGGCGAATATCCTCAAGTTCACCGACGGCATGTTCCTGGAGGTGGCGCGCAAGGTGGCGCAGGATTTTCCGGATATCGAGTTCGAGGACCGCATCGTGGATAATATGGCCATGCAACTGGTGCAGAAACCGCATATCTATGATGTGCTGGTCCTCCCCAACCTCTATGGGGATATCATCTCCGACCTGTGCGCCGGCCTGGTGGGTGGGCTTGGGGTCGCACCCAGCGCCAATATAGGCGACGAGATACAGGTCTTCGAACCGGTGCACGGCAGCGCCCCCAAATATACCGGCATGAATAAGGTCAATCCCACCGCCCAGATCCTCACGGGTGTACTCATGCTGCATTACATCGGGGAGGAAGAGGCGGCGAACCGCATCTACGACGCGACCACGGCGGTGATCGCGGAAGGCAAGACCGTAACCTACGACCTGGGCGGCGAGGCCGGTACCTCCGATATGGCCGACGCCATTATCGCCAAGCTGTGAGCAAGAACACCCCATCCGTCTGAGCAACTACATTCGATAGCCTGCATCGCGAAAGCGATTGTGCCGTCTTCGGCACAACGGTGCCAGTCGCCAGTCCCGGCGAAGCCGGGCCTGGCCTGGCACGAGTACGCTGCGGAGAAATATCACAACGGTGACAGTCGCCAGTCCCGGCGAAGCCGGGCCTGGCCTGGCACGAGTACGCTGCGGAGAAATATCACAACGGTGCCAGTCGCCAGTCCCCGCGAAGCCGGACCTGGCCTGGCACGAGTACGCTGCGGAAATGAGACGAAGTGCGCGCGCCCGCCGAGGCCTCCGGCGCGGAGAACATATATAGACATATGCCCATAAAGGGTATAACATAGGTTATGGGCATATGTTCGTATAGATACGGGAGGTGAGCAGATGCCGCAGAGAGGAAGAGGAGGGCCTGATTTCAAAAACAGGCCTGGAGGAGGAAGGGGTAACCCCTACCCGTACTGCCGCCGTTATCCGGGTCTGCCGAGACGCTGGTGGACTTGTCCATCGTACCGTTCTCCTACGGGAATGTACCCTGATGCCTATACGGCAGGCGCCTGGCCGGGTCACAATATCGGCTTTTGGCGGGGGGCGCCAGAAGGGGCTGCAATCATAGGCGGTCGGGATGGCACCGGCGGCGGTCTACGAAGGGTGTAGAAAAAAGACGTTCATAGAGAAAGGAGGGTCGCCGGTGGGAGGATATGGCAACCGCAACATGTATTACGCCACCGGGCAGCCGGGATGGATGAGACTCGGGTACAGCCCGGGATGGCGGGGGCGCAGCCCGAGCGGTCTGGGACCTTGTGCGGAGTACCTGACCACGGGGCGCTGGCCTTCCCCCCAGATGCAGCAGGCATTTCAGGCGGGCGCGGGTGCAGGGACGGCCGCCATGGGGGCGGGCGAGCTGGATTATCTCAAGAGACAGTCGGACTTCCTCTCCCAACAGCTCGATGATATCCGCAAACGCATCGAGGAACTGGAGAAATCCGGGGAATAACCGCTTACAGCCAGGGGCCGGGCCTTTAAGCCTGGCCCTCCTTGTTTGTCTGGAGATATGGCCCGGATGATGTCTCTTTTCGCGTGGTTGGAAGTAACCCCCGGTTTGCTTCCCTGGCGATGAGAGACCCGACCCTGCCGAATGTGGATCAAGCACCCGGCTCTGCTATCATTGGACAAGGAGGATCTATCATGATGGACCTGGACTTGCAGCTTATCGAAGTGGTAGCGGTGGTGGGAGCATCCCGGGATCCCGAGAAGTTCGGCTACAAGGTGCTCAAGGACCTCGAGCATGCGGGCTACGAGGCCTACGGGGTGAATCCCTCCTGCGGGGATATAGAAGGCATCCCCTGCTATCCCGACCTCGCGAGCCTTCCCCGCGTGCCCCAGCTGGTGATAACCGTGGTCCCGCCGAGTGTCACCGAAAAAGTCGTGAGAGAGGCAAAGGAGGCCGGCATCAGCCGCATATGGATGCAGCCGGGCTCCGAATCCGGGGAGGCGGCAGCTTATTGCGAGGACAACGGCATCGCATACATGCGTGATGCCTGCATAATGATCTTCAGGAAAGAAGGCATCCTCGACCCGGGCGAGAGCTAGGGCAACGGCGCCCTTGCGGCCCGGGTCATGGGCAATGGCCTTGCTTCGCCGCCGTTACCTTGCGGCCGACCCTATGGTCCTCGCATGGGGGTTTTATGCAGGCTACGTCCGTGCATAATGCCGGGATCCAATGCGCCGGCTGCGCATGCTCTATCGTTCATCCAGCCCGGCTCCGAGCAATAAGGAAATTCCCCGGGCTGGGATGGATTTACCAGGGCATTTCCATTAAATGCGCTTGACGGCGTCATATAATATCTAAATAATACAGTCTATAACTCCGTTTTCGGGTTTCTCGCACACTCATCCGGAGGGGAAAAATGGAATCTATGAGTGACGCCGCCAAGAAAGGCCTACCCAGGGCGCCCCATCGTTCCCTGCTCAAGGCCATTGGTTACATCGATCGCGAGATCGAGCAGCCCTGGGTGGGGATCGCCTGCGCCATGAACGAGGTCATCCCCGGCCACACTCAGCTGCAGCAGGTCGCAGACGCGGTGAAAGCGGGCGTACGCATGGGAGGAGGGACTCCCATGCAGTTCGGGATCATTGGAATCTGCGACGGCATTGCCATGGGGCACGCCGGCATGCGCTATTCCCTTCCCTCACGGGAAAACATCGCCGACAGCGTGGAGATGATGGCCAGGGCCCATGCCTTCGACGCCCTCGTGCTGGTCACCAACTGCGATAAGATCGACCCCGGTGTACTCATGGCGGCCGCGCGGGTGAACATTCCGGCGGTGGTGGTGAGCGGCGGTCCCATGCTGGCAGGGAGACACCGCGGCAGGGACGTGGACTTCATCACGGTCATGGAGGCCCAGGGCGCGGTGAAGGCGGGTCGTATGGAAGCGGAGGAACTAAAGGAGCTGGAAGACTGTGCCTGCCCTGGCTGCGGGAGCTGCGCCGGCCTCTTCACCGCCAATTCCATGAACTGTCTCACCGAAGCCATCGGCATGGGTCTTCCCGGGAACGGCACCATCCCGGCGGTCTATGCGCAGCGCCTGCGCCTGGCCAAGGAGGCGGGCATCGCGGTCATGGAGATGCTGCGCGTCGGGCGCAAACCCCGTGACATCATAACCCCGGCGTCCCTGCGTAACGCCCTGGCGGTGGACATGGCCATCGGCGGATCCTCCAACACCGTGCTCCACCTGCTGGCCATCGCCTACGAGGCGGGGATCGAACTCGACCTGGAGACGATCCAGGAGGTATGTGACGCTACTCCTAACCTGGCGCGCATAAGCCCGGCGGGCGGGGGTCGCCATCATATGCAGGACCTGCACGAGGCGGGCGGTATCCCGGCGGTGATGGGGGAGCTTTCCAGGAGAGGGCTTATCGATCTGGACGTTCCCTGCGTCGCCGCGGACCGCATGGGCGATATCATCGCGGGCAGGAAAACTCTCAATCCGGAGATCCTGCGACCGGTGGAGGATCCCTATATGGCAACGGGCGGGCTGGCCGTGTTGTGGGGAAACCTGGCTCCGGAGGGAGCGGTGGTCAAGCAGTCCGCTGTTCCCGATAACCTGCTGCGCCACCGTGGACCCGCGCGGGTCTTCGACGGGGAGGAGGACGCGGTGGAGGCCATGGTGGCGCGGCGCATAGACGAGGGCGACATCATCGTGGTCCGCTACGAGGGGCCGCAGGGAGGACCGGGCATGCGGGAGATGCTCAACCCCACGGCTACCATCGCCGGTATGGGTATGGCGGATAAGGTTGTGCTCGTAACCGACGGCCGCTTCTCCGGCGGATCGCGCGGGGCGGCCATCGGGCATGTGTCCCCCGAGGCCGCACAGGGCGGCCCCATAGCCCTGGTTGAGGAGGGGGACGAGATCGAGGTGGATATAGAACAGCGCAGTATAAGGCTGCTTGTGGACGATGAGGAGTTGCGCCGCAGGGCTGATGCCTGGAGGAAGCCGCCGCTCAAGGTCAGCGGAGGTTACCTGTGGGAGTACGCTAACCGGGTCTCCAGCGCAAGCCGGGGCGCCGTGCGGCTGCTGGTAGAGGAAGCGTAAGCGGGGAAGGTGGTTGCCTTGAAGCTGACTGGGGCCAAGGCGTTGGTGAAGAGCCTCGAGGAGGAGGGCGTGGAGATACTGTTCGGTATCCCCGGCGGGGTGATGCTCCCGGTATTCGACGCCCTCAATGATAGCAAGATCCGTAAGATCCTCACCCGGCACGAACAGGGGGCGGCCCATGCCGCCGACGGCTATGCCCGGGTGACCGGCCGCGTGGGCGTATGCATGGCCACATCGGGACCGGGAGCCACGAACCTGGTGACCGGGATCGCCAACTCCTATATGGATTCCATTCCCATGGTGGCCATAACCGGGCAGGTGGCCACGAACCTTATAGGCACCGATGCCTTCCAGGAGGCTGACACCACCGGCATCACCATGCCCATAGTCAAGCACAACTACCTCATCAAGGACCCGGCGGACATAGCCGACGTGGTGCAGGAGGCGTTCTACATCGCGCGCACGGGAAGACCGGGGCCGGTCCTTATCGACCTGCCGGTGGACGTATCCCGTGGCGAACTGGAATACCGCCGTCGCGAGCAACCCCTGCTGCGGGGCTATAAGCCTACGATCAAAGGCCATAAGAAACAGATCAGAATGGCGGCTCGCGCCATACTCGAGTCCAGGAGCCCCGTCATCTACGTGGGTGGAGGAGTCATCAACTCAGGGGCTTCGCTGGAGTTGAAGAAGCTGGCAGAGGGCAATAAGATCTTCGTCACCCATACCCTCATGGGCAAGGGCGCGTTCCCGGAGAGCCACCGCCTCTCCCTGGGCATGTTGGGCATGCACGGCACCCGCTGCTCCAACTACGCCATATGCGAGACGGACCTCATCGTCGCCGTGGGCGCGCGTTTCGACGATCGCATCACCGGAAAGCTCTCGGAGTTCGCGCCCAAAGCCACGGTCGTTCATATCGATATCGACCCCGCCGAGATCAGTAAGAACGTGCGTGCCCATATCCCCATAGTGGGAGACTGCAAGCAGGTGCTCAGAGAGCTCAACCTGGCCATCAAAGAGATGTCCGCGGAGGTGGCGAGCCCGGATCGCCGCGAGTGGAGCACCCTGGTGCTGGATTGGAAGAAAAAATACCCGCTTATCTATGATAAGGGTTCCGGGCTCAAGCCCCAGTACGTGGTGGAGAAGATCTACGAGGTAACCAAGGGTAATGCCATCGTCTGCACGGAAGTGGGCCAGAACCAGATGTGGGCGGCCCAGTTCTACAGGATGGAGAAACCACGGCGCTTCGTGTCCTCTGGAGGTCTGGGGACCATGGGCTTCGGCTTCCCCGCCTCCATCGGGGCACAGTTGGGATGCCCCAAAGACCTCGTCTTCGATATCGCCGGTGACGGGAGTTTCCAGATGACCATGCAGGAGATGGCTACGGCGGTGCTCGAGGGCACACCCGTCAAGGTGGCCATCCTCAACAACGGTTATCTGGGCATGGTCAGGCAGTGGCAGCAGCTCTTCTACGACCGCACCTATGCATGCACCTGTCTCCAGCGGGAGCAGAACAGCCCGGACTTCGTCGCCCTGGCCGAGGCTTTCGGGGCCAAGGGTATTCGCGTCGAGGACCCGGATATGGTGGAAGCGGCCATCGTCGAGGCGATAGAGGCGGATTGCCCGGTACTCATGGATTTCCGCGTGGAGCCGGAGGAGAACGTCTACCCCATGGTAGCCCCAGGGGCGCCGCTGTACGATATGATCGGGGACATGCTCTATCCGGTGGAGAAGATCCACCCGGAGAAGGCCGAAGAGCCTTTCCTCTAGGGGGTGATGGGGATGAAACATACGCTTTCGGTTCTGGTCGAGAACAAGCCCGGCGTGCTGGCCAGGGTAGCCGAACTCTTCGCGAGAAGGGGGTTCAATATCGAGAGCCTGGCCGTGGGCACCACGGAGAAACCGGACATATCACGCATGACCATCGTCGTGGATGTGGAGGAGCACTCCCTGGAGCAAGTGCGCAAGCAACTGCACAAGCTCATCAACGTCATCGAGATCAGCGATCTCGATCCGGATTCCTCCGTGGCGCGGGAGCTGGTGCTGGCGAAGATAAAGGTGGATGCGGAGAACCGTTCCGAGGTTATCGAGATAGCGGACATCTTCCGGGGAAACATAATAGACGTATCGCGGGAGAGCATCATCGTCGAAGTCACCGGCAATGCATCCAAGCTGCGTGCCTTCGAGGACCTGCTCAAACCCTACGGCATCCGGGAGCTGGTGAGGACGGGCAAGGTAGCCCTGCCGCGAGGGAAATAGAACCATAGGAGGAGGTAGGAGATGGCGGAGATATATTACGAGGATGACGCGGACCTTTCCCTCCTGGAGGGCAAGACGGTAGCCGTGATCGGATATGGGAGCCAGGGCCATGCGCACGCCTTGAACCTGCGCGACTCCGGCGTGCGGGTAGTGGTGGGCCTGCGCGAGGCCGATCCCGACCGCGCCAAGGCCGGGGAAGCCGGATTCGAGGTGCTGGGATTGAAGGAGGCGGCCGCCGCGGGAGACATCGTGGTGATGCTCGTACCCGACCAGTTCCAGAAAGAGGTCTACGAGGAGAGCGTCGAACCGGGGCTCGCGGAAGGCAACGCCCTCTTCTTCGCCCACGGCTTCAACATCCATTTCAACCAGATCATCCCCCCCGAGAACATCGACGTGATCATGGTGGCGCCCAAGGGGCCGGGCCATATCGTAAGGCGCATGTACGAGGAAGGCAGCGGGGTGCCTTCTCTGGTGGCGGTGTACCAGGATTATACCGGCCGGGCCCTGGGCATAGGGCTGGCCTACGCCAAGGGGCTGGGAGCGGCCCGCGCGGGGGTCATCAGGACCACCTTCCGCGAGGAGACCGAGACCGACCTCTTCGGGGAACAATGCGTGCTCTGCGGCGGCGTCACCGAGCTCATCCGGGCGGGGTTCGACACCCTGGTGGAGGCCGGCTACCAACCGGAGATAGCCTACTTCGAGTGCCTGCACGAACTCAAGCTCATCGTGGACCTCATCTACGAACGCGGCATATCCTACATGCGCTACTCCATCAGCGACACCGCCGAATACGGCGACCTGACCCGCGGGCGGAGAATTATCACCGCAGAGACGCGAGCGGAGATGCGCCGCATCCTGGAAGAGGTGGTAAGCGGGGAGTTCGCGCGCGAGTGGATCCTCGAGAATCAGGCGGGGCGCCCCGTATACTACGCGTTGCGCCGCCGGGATGCCGCCCACGTCATCGAGCAGGTAGGACGCGAGCTGCGCTCCATGATGAGCTGGCTGCCCAAGGAATAACCGGGTTTTGTTGCGGAAACGGACCGAACCCCGGGTATGACGCAGAAGAGCGTTTTGTGATAACTTAAAGTTGCGAGGCTCCTCGGGCTTCGCGGCCTTACAAGAAGCCTGAAGTGAAAACCAGGATAAGGAATAGCGGTGAAGGTTACTCTGAAATCGTGGGGGTCAGGTCTTTCATCTTGCATACCCGGGAATGCAAAATGAAAGACCTGACCCCTAAATAGAGGAGGTAGGAGATGATTCGTAAAGAATACCTGATGACCCCCGGGCCGACGCCCATCCCTCATCAGGTGAGCCTGGTGCAGGCCGAGCCTATTATCCACCACCGCACCCCGGCCTATACCGAGCTGTTCGTGCGCATGGTGGAAGGCCTGAAGAAAGTCCTGTTTACCGGCAACGACGTGCTCACCTTCGCGGCTTCGGGAACGGGGGCCATGGAGGGGGCGGTGTCCAACTGCTTCAGCCCCGGGGACCGCGTGCTGGTGGCGGCGGGAGGCAAGTTCGGACAGCGCTTTGCCGAGATCGCCAAGGTCTACAGCCTCGAGGTGGAGTCCTATGAATATCCCTGGGATGAAGCGGCGGACCCCGCGATCATCGCGCGCCTGCTCGAGGAGAAACCGGATATAAAAGGGGTGTTCGTGACCCACAGCGAGACCTCCACGGGGGTGGTGAACGACATCAGGGCCATCGGGAAGGTGGTGAAGGATACCCCCGCCATCCTCGTGGTCGATTCCATAAGCGGTGCGGGAGCCCTGGAACTGCGCACCGATGCATGGAACATCGACGTCCTGGTGACAGGGTCACAGAAAGCCCTGATGACCCCACCCGGCCTGGCGGCGGCGGCGGTCAGTCCCAAGGCATGGGAAATGGTGGAGAAGGCGGAGTCCCCGGCGTATTATTTCTGCTTCCTGAAGACGCGCAAGAAATACGATTCGGACAACCCGGAGTCGCCCTACACGCCGGCCGTCAGCCTGGTCAAGGCGATGTCCACCGCCACCGATCTCCTGCTCGAGGAGGGGATGGAGGCGGCCTGGGAGAGGCATCGCATCCTGGCCATGTGCACCCGGGCGGCGGTGGAGGCTATGGGGTTGGAGCTGTTTCCCAAGACTCTGGACCGCGCCTACGCGGTGACGGCGGTGAAGGCACCCGAGGGCATAGGTGGGGGGGATATCGTCAAACATATGAACCGCGTACATGGCGTGATCATCGCGGGCGGGCAGGACAGGCTGAAAGGGCGGATATTCCGCATCGGACACGTGGGATATTACAACTTCTTCGATATGGTGCTGGCGCTGTCAGCCCTCGAGATGACCTTGTCGGAACTGGGATTCCCCCTCGAGTTGGGCGCAGGCATAGCCGCGGCGGAGAGGGTATACTTGGAGATGACGTCCAGCTCCGGATAATGGCGGAGACCAGCGGTAATGCGTCAGGGAGGCCGAGCGCGGCGGAGCGATCGTAGGATACCGGAGGAAAGCGTTCCCGGAGGATAGAGGAGAATAGGGTTATGGAAGAACCGGCCCGTATCCTGATCAAAGAGAAGATAGCGACGGCGGGAGTGGAGTTGCTGCGCAAGGATTTCGAGGTGGATTTCGTGCCCGACATGTCCCGCGAAGAGATGCTCGAGTGTATAGGAGAGTACGAAGGGCTTATCGTGCGATCGGCGACCAAGGTGGACGCGGAGGTCATTCAGGCCGCCAGGCAGATGAAGGTGATAGGACGTGCCGGGGTGGGCGTGGACAACATCGACGTGGAGGCGGCCACCAAGCGCGGGATAATGGTCATCAACGCCCCCCAGAGCAATATCATCTCCGCCGCGGAACAGACCATGGCGCTGCTCATGGCCATGTGCCGCAACGTGCCGGAGGCGGTGGGCTCGCTGCGCGAAAGGTGCTGGGACCGTAAGAAGTTCGAGGGCGTGGAGCTCTACCACAAGGTGATGGGTATAGTGGGCCTGGGACGCATCGGGACCCTGGTGGCGCATCGCTGTCTCGCCTTCGGGATGCAGGTCATCGCCTACGACCCCTACGTCTCCGAGGAGAAAGGGAAGAAACTCGGTGTCGAACTGGTCTCGGAGCTCGAAGAACTGCTGGACCAGGCGGACTTCATCACCGTGCATCTGCCCAAGACCCCCGAGACATACCACCTCCTGGGGGAGGAGGCTTTCGCGAAGATGAAGGACGGTGTGCGCATACTCAACGTGGCCAGGGGAGGCATCATCGACGAGGACGCTCTCCTGGCGGCGCTGGACTCCGGCAAGGTCGCGGCCGCGGCTCTGGACGTGTTCGAGAAGGAGCCGGCCACGGAGTGCCCCCTCATCGGGCACCCCGGAGTGATCGCCACCCCGCACCTGGGTGCTTCCACCCAGGAGGCGCAAGACCGCGCCGGTACCATGATCGCGGAGTTCGTGCGTTTGGCCCTCAAAGGGGAGTTCGTAGCCAACGTGGTCAACCTGCCGGTGCCGGCGGAGGTGGACGAGTCCGTGCGTCTCTTCATGCCCCTGGCGGAGAAACTGGGTCTGCTCCTCACCTACCTGGTGGAGGGGCACGTTGACGAGATAGAGGTCGAGTACCTGGGCGGGCTGGCGGGCAACGAGACGGGAGTGCTCACGGTTGCCGTACTCAAGGGCTTCTTCCAGAAGGTCGTCTTCGAGCCGGTCAATTATATCAACGCCCCCATCTTCGCCAGGGAACGGGGCATCGCCGTGCGCGAGACCAAGTCCGAGCAGACCCGGGACTACGTGAACCTGATCATGGTGCGCGGCCGCCGCGACGGCGACGATGTGGCGGTGGGGGGTACGCTGGTCGGCTTGTCCAACGCGGAGCGCTTCGTCCATGTCTACGAATACGACATAGACTTGAGTCCATCGCAGTACATGGCCTTTTTCCGCTACGCGGATATCCCGGGTATGATCGGAAAGATCGGAACCATCCTGGGGAATCACGACATCAACATCGCTCACATGCAGGTGGGCAGGCGCAAGATAAGCGGGGAGGCGGTTATGGGCATCAACGTGGACACCCCCATTTCGGAGGACGTGATGGAGGAGATACGCAGGGTAACCGACGTGAAGGACAGCAAGTTCATAATATTATGGTGAGAATACGGGGAGGGTAGGCCAATGACGCAAAGGATATATATCTTCGATACCACGCTGCGGGACGGAGAGCAGGCACCGGGGATCAGCCTGAACCAGAGGGAGAAAGTAGAGATCGCCGAGCAGCTTGCGCGCCTTGAAGTCGATGCCATCGAGGCCGGGTTCCCCGTCTCCAGCCCGTCCGAATTCGAGGCGGTGAAGTCCATCGCCAAGAACGTCAAGGGGCCGGTTATCTGTGCCCTGTCCCGTACCGACCGCAACGACATCGACTGGGCCTGGGAAGCCCTGATGTTCGCGGAGCGGCCCCTCATCCATACTTTCATCTCGACCTCCGAGTACCACATGAAATACCAGCTCAAGAAGACTCCCAAGCAGGTACTGGAGATGGCCAGAGACGCGGTGGCATACGCGCGCAAGTATACGGAGAACGTCGAGTTCTCGGCCATGGACGCCACGCGTTCGGATCCCAAGTTCCTCTACGAGGTATATGCGGCGGCCATCAAGGCGGGAGCCACGGTGATCAATGTCCCGGATACGGTGGGCTACGCCGTCCCCGACGAGTTCGCGGTGCTGGTCGAGGGGATAATGAACAACGTCCCGGGCATAGAGGACGTTATGGTGAGCGTACACTGCCACAACGACCTGGGCCTGGCGGTGGCTAATTCCCTGGCTGCGGCCCGGGTGGGAGCACGCCAGATCGAGTGCGCCATCAACGGCCTCGGGGAGCGCGCCGGCAACTGCTCCCTGGAGGAGATAGTGATGATCATCAACACCCGCAAGGACGCGACGGACCTGACCACCGGCATCAATACCCGCGAGATATACCAGGCATCGCGGCTGGTCTCCATGCTCACAGGCTACAACGTGCAGCCCAACAAGGCGGTGGTGGGGGACAACGCCTTCGCCCACGAATCGGGCATCCACCAGGATGGGGTGCTCAAGCACCGGGAGACCTACGAGATCATGCAGCCCGAGGATGTAGGCCTGGTGGAGTCGGAGATTTACCTGGGCAAGCATTCCGGCCGGCACGCCCTCAAGACCAAGCTCGAGGAGATGGGGTTTTACCTCGACGACAATGGACTGGAGAGGGCTTTTATCCGCTTCAAGGAGCTGGCGGGCAAGAAGAAAGAGGTCGCGGTCAAAGACCTGGAGGCCATCGCGCTGGACGAGATCCGCACCCTGGAGGAGCTTTTCCAGCTCGAATACATGCAGTCCTCCTCGGGAACCGGCGCCATCCCCATCGCGGCGGTGAAGCTCTCTCGCGAGAACAAGGGTTTCGAGGCCACCTCCACCGGGGATGGCCAGGTGGATGCGGTGTGCAGGGCTATCCTCAAGGCCGCCAAAGTGAGGGCGAAGCTGAAGGCTTACCAGGTACAGGCTATCACCAAGGGCCTGGATGCCATGGGCGACGTCACCGTCAAGCTGGACATCGAGGGTCACGAGGTGGTAGGACGCGGCGTCAGTCCCGACATCATCGAGGCCAGTGCCCGTGCCTACGTCAACGCCATAAACCGTGCGGTGCAGAAGGGCCTCATGGAGAAGAAGAAACTGGCTCGCCAGGCCAGGTCCACGAGCGCCGCGAAGAAGCCCGCCGCGAAGAAGCCCGCGGCGAAGAAGCCCGCGGCGAAGAAGCCCGCGGCCAAGAGGCCCAGGAAATAGACCACTTTCAGGTGAAACCGCATGGGATGTACCATAACCGAGAAGATACTCGCGTGGCATTGTGGCCGCGATGAGGTGCAGCCGGGAGAGCTTGTCAATGCGCGCGTGGACCTCGTCCTCGCCAACGATATCACCGCACCCCTGGCCATAGAGGCATTCCGCGCCATGGGGGCGAAGCAGGTGTTCGACCCCGCCAGGGTAGTGCTGGTGCCGGATCACTTCGCTCCCGCCCGGGACATACTCGCCGCGGAGAACTGCGCCATGATCAGGGATTTCGCGCGCGAGCTGGGATTGGAGCATTACTACGAGGTGGGCAGGGTAGGCATCGAACACGTCCTCCTGCCCGAGGAAGGCCTGGTGCTCCCGGGCGAACTCATCGTGGGCGCCGACTCGCACACCTGCACCTACGGCGCCCTGGGCGCTTTTTCCACGGGGATGGGCTCGACCGACGCGGCCATGGCCATGGCCCTGGGGGAGGTATGGCTGCGCGTCCCGGAGAGCATGCGCCTGGTCTACGGCGGCGAGCTCGCGCCCTGGGTGGGAGGAAAGGACCTCATCCTGCATACCATCGGACGCATCGGGGTGGACGGCGCCCGCTATCGCTCCATGGAGTTCTGCGGCCCGGCCATAGAGGCGCTCTCCATGCAGGGGAGGTTCACCATGGCCAACATGGCGGTGGAGGCGGGGGCCAAGAACGGCATCTTCGCCGTAGACGGCAAGACCCGCTCCTGGCTGGAGAAGAGGGCGCGGCGCGACTACCGCGTCTTCGAGAGCGATGCCGACGCCTCATACGCGGAGGAATTGAGTTTCGACGTGAGCGCGCTCGAGCCGCAGGTGGCATTCCCGCACCTGCCCTCCAACGTGCGCCCCATCTCGCAGGCCGGGGAGGTCAAGATCGATCAGGTGGTTATCGGCTCCTGTACCAACGGATGGCTGGAGGACATGGAGACGGCCGCCCGCATCCTGGAGGGGAGGGAAGTGCATCCCCACGTCAGGGTGATCGTCTTTCCGGGAACACCCAAGATAAAACTGGAGATGATCCGCCGCGGCTGGATGGAGACCTTTATCCAGGCCGGGGCGGTGGTGAGCACCCCCACATGTGGGCCCTGCCTGGGCGGGCACATGGGGGTGATCGCCGCGGGCGAGAGGGCGGTATCTACCACCAACCGCAACTTCGTGGGCCGCATGGGCCACAAGGAAGGGGAGGTCTACCTCACCGGACCCGCCGTGGCGGCGGCATCCGCTGTGACCGGCAGGCTCAGCGACCCCAGGGAGGTGATGGGATGATGGACTCGCTGATCCTGGAGGGAAAGGCCTGGCGTTACGGGCGCGATATCGATACGGACGCGATCATCCCCGCCCGCCACCTGGCACTGAAGGATCCCGCCGAGCTCGGTGCGCATTGCCTGGAGGACCTCGACCCCAAGTTCGTGAGGCGGGTGCGCGAGGGGGATTTCATCGTGGCGGAGGAGAACTTCGGCTCCGGTTCCTCGCGGGAGCATGCCCCCCTGGCCATCAAGGGATGCGGCGTATCCTGCGTCATCGCCGCCTCCTTCGCGAGGATCTTCTACCGCAATGCCATCAACGTCGGGCTGCCCATCCTGGAATGCCCGCAGGCCGTGGAGGATATCGGCAGGGGAGACCGCCTGCGCGTCAATCTGGAGAAGGGCACGGTGGAGAATCTCTCGACGGGGAATACGTTTCAGGCACAACCCTTCCCGGAATTCATGCGCGAGATAATCTCCCTGGGTGGGCTGGTACAATACGTGAAGAAACGCCTGCAATCCGGCTGACGCGGGCCGGGGCGCGGGCGAGCAGGCCGCGGTCACGGGGCAAGCCCTCCCCATATGGCCGCTGGTATGCGCCGGCGAAATAGAAGGATCGAAAAACATTGACGCGAGGTGAGAGGATGTACAAGATTGCGGTGATCCCCGGCGACGGCACCGGCCCGGAGGTGGCGCGGGAGGGGGTCAAGGTCCTGGAGGCCATAGCCGGAGTCGCCGGGTTCGACTACGATACGAGATTCTTCGCCTACGGCGGCGACCGCTACCTGGAAACAGGCGTGGTGCTCGACGACGAAGAACTGGAGGAGCTGCGAGCTTTCGACGCCATCTTCCTCGGCGCCATAGGCCATCCCGGCGTAAAGCCCGGCATCCTGGAGCAGGGCATCCTGCTGCGCATCCGCTTCGCCCTGGACCAGTACATCAACCTGCGCCCGGTCAAGCTCTTCCCCGGCGTGGACTGCCCCCTCAAGGACAAGGGTCCCGAGGATATAGACTTCGTGGTGGTGCGCGAGAACACCGAGGGGCTCTACGCGGGCACGGGCGGCTTTCTACGCAAGGGCACCCCCGAGGAAGTAGCGGTGCAGGAGAGCGTGAACACGCGCAAGGGGGTGGAGCGCTGCCTGCGTTTCGCCTACGAGTATTGCCGCCGCCGCGACCGGGACCGCAAGCTCACCCTGTGCGGCAAGACCAACGTGCTCACCTACGCCTGGGACCTGTGGGAGCGGACCTTCGAGGAACTGGCACCCGAGTACCCGGATATCGCCACCGACTACGCCCACGTGGACGCCATCTGTATGTGGTTCGTGAAGAACCCGGAATGGTTCGACGTGGTGGTCACGGACAACATGTTCGGAGACATCATCACCGACCTGGGGGCCATGATCCAGGGCGGCATGGGCATCGCCGCGGGAGGCAACATCAATCCCGAGGGCACGTCCATGTTCGAGCCCATCGGGGGATCGGCGCCCAAGTATACGGGCAAGGACGTCATCAATCCCCTGGCGGCCATCTGCGCCGTGCAGATGATGCTGGACCACCTGGAGGAGAGGAGCGCCGCCGACAGGGTGGAGCGGGCCGTGATACGCGTGTGTTCACGGGACCTGGAGTCCCTCTCCGCGGGCAGAATGGGGAAGTCCACTTCAGAGGTGGGGGATCTTGTCGTAAAATACATCAAAGAAGAATAAAGGGAAGCCGGTGCGGCAGGCACCGGCCATCCTGGGGAATAGAGCGGAAGGAGTTTAGATGCCGATCCCGGAAGTCGAGAAGATCTGGATGGATGGTGAGCTCGTGGATTGGGCGGATGCCAAGATCCACATCCTCACCCATACCCTGCACTACGGTTCGGGGGTGTTCGAGGGTATCCGCGCCTACGAGACCCCGCGCGGCGCGGCCGTATTCCGCCTGGGGGATCACATCAAGCGTCTCTACCGTTCCGCGTCCATATACCATATGCCCATCCCCTTTACTCCCGAGGAGCTCATCGAGGCCACCAAGGTGGTCATCAGGGCAAACGGGCTGAAGAGCTGCTATATCCGCCCCATCGCCATCCGCGGCTATGGCGAGATGGGCCTGCACCCGCTGGCGGCACCGGTGAACGTGGCCATCGCTGTGTGGCCGTGGGGAGCTTACCTGGGCGAGGAGGGTATCAAGCATGGCGTGATGGCCAAGGTATCTTCGTTCCGCCGCAACGAGTCCAACTCCATACCCACCGCGGCCAAGGCCACCGGGCAGTATCTCAACTCCATCCTGGCCAAGATGGAGGTGGTGGAGGCCGGATACGACGAGGCCGTGCTCCTCAACATGCACGGCCACGTGGCGGACGGAGCGGGGGAGAACATCTTCGTGGTGCGAGGCGGCGCGCTGCTGACTCCGCCCACCACCGCGGGAGCCCTGGAGGGGGTAACCCGCGACTCGGTCATGCGCATCGCGGAGGATTCCAATATCCCCTGCCGCGAGAAGGACCTGGCGCGCACCGACCTCTACACCGCCGAAGAGGCATTCTTCACCGGGACAGCAGCAGAAGTCGTGCCCATACGCGAGGTAGACGATCGCGTCATCGGAGAGCCGGGCCCGATCACCCGGCGTATACAGGACAAGTTCTTCGAGATCGTCAAGGGCCTGGAGAAAGAGTACGAGCACTGGCTGGAATACGTGGACTAGGCTTCGATAAAGCGCCCGCACACGCATCCGTACCTTTGGAGGATACAGATTGGCTGAAGGCAACGTGAGATTATACGATACCACCCTGCGCGACGGCGCTCAGATGGAGGGCGTGTCCCTCTCGGTGGAGGATAAGCTGAAGATTCTCCGCCGCCTGGACGAGTTCGGTTTCCATTACGTCGAATGCGGGTATCCCGCCTCCAACCCCAAGGACGCGGAATTCTTC
The DNA here is from genome assembly GCA_003598015.1 of Actinomycetota bacterium. Lineage (GTDB taxonomy): Bacteria > Actinomycetota > Geothermincolia > Geothermincolales > RBG-13-55-18 > SURF-21. Next base: position 52,005 of record QZKE01000066.1, read on the forward strand.
CGCCGCCTGCCGGAGGTGGAGCTCAAGCATGCGGTGCCGGTAGCCTTCGGTTCCACCCGCAAGGCCATGATCGGGACGGACAAGGACCGTGGGCTGGAGGAATTGCTGCAGGTCGAGACCCGGGCCATATGCGTGGTCGGCAAGACCTGGGAGCTGCACGTACGCACCGCTCTGCGCACCCAGCTGGACGAGAACCTGTACATGATCGCGGACACCGTGGACTTCCTGAAGCGACGCGAGCGTGAGGTCATCTACGATGCCGAGCACTTCTTCGACGCTTATAAGAGCAATCCCGTCTACACCATGCAGACGGTGAAGGCGGCAGTGGAAGCCGGGGCGGACTGGGTGTGCCTGTGCGACACCAACGGCGGCACCCTGCCCTGGGAAGTGCGCGATATCATGCGCGCGGTGGCCGGCGAGATCGGCGTGCCCCTGGGCATACACGCCCACAACGACGGCGAGTGCGCCGTGGCCAACAGCCTGGTGGCGGTGGAGGAGGGCGCCGCCATGGTGCAGGGGACCATCAACGGCTACGGCGAGAGGTGCGGGAACGCCAACCTATGCTCCATCATACCCGCTCTGAATTTAAAGATGGAGCTGCCGGCGGTATCCGGGGAAAGCCTCGGCTCCCTCACCGAGCTTTCGCACTTCGTGAGCGAGATCGTGAACATCAAGCCGAATTCACACCAGCCTTACGTGGGACAGAAGGCCTTCGCCCACAAGGGCGGCATGCACGTGAGCGCGGTTACGCGCGAACCCGAGACCTACGAGCACATCAGGCCCGAACTGGTGGGGAACATGCAGCACATCGAGGTTTCCGAACTCTCCGGAAAGAGCACCATCATCATCAAGGGTAAGGAGCTGGGGCGCGACCTTACCCAGAGCCCCGAGAAGGTGCAGGAGATCCTGGATATGATCAAGGAGATGGAGCACAAGGGGTATCATTTCGAGGCCGCCGACGGCTCCTTCGAACTGCTCATGCGCCGCCACCTTGGCATGCACAAGATATTCTTCCGCCTGGAGAGCTTCCGGGTGATCATGGAGAAGAGGGAGGATGGCAGGGTGGTCACCGAGGCCACCATCAAGGTGCACGTACGCGGCAAGAGAATCATCGCCACGGGCGAGGGTAACGGCCCGGTGAACGCCCTGGACACCGCTTTGCGCCTGGCTATCGGCAGGGCCTACCCCGAGCTGGACGACATCGACCTCGAGGACTACAAGGTCCTCATCCTCAACCCCGAGAAGGCCACTGCCGCCGTGACCCGCGTGCTCATCGAGAGCGGCGACGGCGAGAAGACCTGGGGAACCATAGGCCTTTCCGAAAACATCATCGAGGCCTCCTGGCAGGCCCTGGTGGATTCCATCGAGTACGGCCTCCTGCATAAAAAAGCGCAACCGGAGCGATAGGGGTCAGGTCTTTCATTTTGCATACCCGGGTATGCAAAATGAAAGACCTGACCCCCAAGAAAGATAAGAAGGGGCGATGATGAAACTTGCGAGATACCTGCACGAAGGGCATATAAGATACGGCATACTGGAGGGTGATACCCTCCACGAGCTCGAAAGCACGCCCTTCAGCGGCATCGAGAAGCAGGGGCGCACCTGCGGACTGGACGAGGTGGAGATACTTCCACCCGTCTTCCCCCAGAAGATAATCGCGGTGGGCCTCAATTACCGCGACCACGCCGAGGAGTTCGACCTGGAGATGCCGGACGAGCCGGTGCTGTTCATGAAACCACCCTCCTCGCTGCTGGCACATGACGGCGAGATTATATACCCGCCCATGAGCAAACGCGTCGATTATGAGGCGGAGCTGGTGCTGGTGTGCGGAGCGGAGTGCCGTAATGTCGGGGCGGCGGAAGCCCCTGCCTATATCCTCGGCTACACCTGCGGCAATGACGTAACCGCCCGCGACCTGCAGGCCAAGGACGGCCAGTGGACGCGCGCCAAGAGCTTCGATACCTTCTGCCCCCTGGGGCCCTTCATCGAGACCGATGTCGACCCCGGGGATCTGGCCATCGAGTTGAGGCTGAACGGAGAGGCGCACCAGTCCTCAAATACCGCCAACATGGCCTTCAGCCCGTTGGAGCTGCTGAGCTTCACGTCCCGCATCATGACCCTCTTCCCCGGAGACGTGATCATGACCGGCACCCCCTCCGGGGTGGGGGAGATGTTCCCCGGCGACACCGTCGAGGTGCTCATCGCCGGCCTCGACCCCCTGCGCAACTCTGTTATTCAGCGCTAGGTCGAAAAGGCTGTTTGAGGCAATCATTTGGCAAAACCGCTCCACGTCCGATAATCCATAAAGCACAGGGCAATACAGACCAGGGAGAGGACAGACTGGATGGGCTTGGTGTTCGCCTCTATGGCGGCCTTAATATCGCTGTTGGTGAGATGATATGGAGCCGGATTACAGGCGTGCGATAAGGCTGGCGCTGGGGGAGAAACGGCTTTGGGCCGCGGGACTGCTGGCGGCCATCGGCTTTTCCGAAGCGTGGTGGATCGTCTTCGGTTGGGGGCCGGAGTCCCTGGGCGAGAGATGGGAGAGGGCGGTAGGGGGCTGGATGGGGGACGCGGCCGCCTTCGTGGCCTTCGTCCTGGCCGCGCTGGCAGCCTTCGTAGTACTCAAGGCCGTGGGTTACCTGGGGGAGATGGTACTGGTGCGCCAGGTGGCACATGAAAGTCCGCGTGGGGTGCCCGGGTTCGCCGAGGCTTTCTCCTCCTCGCGGCGGCGCTACATCCCCTTCGCGGTTACCCTGCTTCCCTGGGACGCGCTGCGCATAGCGGTCATCTATCTCCCCACGCTGATCATCCTGGCATGGGACAGGTGGGACCCCCGCCTCCACCATGTCTTACCGTATATCCTGGTCATGCTGGTGTGGTTCCTCATCCTCCTCGCCGTGTATTACCTGGCAGGCATCACCGTGACGCTGGCGGCCCGCAGCTCCCTGCTCCAAGGGGAGGGGATACCGGAAGCCTGGCGTAGAGGGTGGGAGCTCCTGCGCGGGAACGCTGGGAGGTGCCTGGCAGTGTGGCTGCAGGCAGTGGCGGCCGATATCCTATTCGTGGTCATAGCCTGGCCGCTCTCCGCCCTACTGCCCTGGGTTGCCGGGCAGGTTGCCGATCCCATCGGCTTCGCCCCCGCAAGGTGGCTCATTCATCTCCTCGTATACGCGGTACTCGCGGGTGGCCTGGTCATCATGCAGGCAGGCATCCAGTGCTACAGGTCATCCCTGTGGACTATAACCTTCCTTGCGCTGAGCGGGGAGCCGGAGGACCGGGAAGATTCCCCTCAACGGGGCGACACGGGAGTGGAGGGGGAGACCTTCTACCCGCCGCTCACCCAACTCCCGGGGCCGCCGCCCGGGTTCATGCCCTGAGTGGGGGGGCTTACCCCTGGGCCCGATGCTTCCCGGACAAGAACTCTATTTGATGACCTCGTAGAGGAGCCAGACAACGTCGCCCTCCAGCTTCTCCATGCGTTCGAGGCGGAGGGCTATCACGCCATGCGCTGAAGCGAGCTCGGGGGCGATGAACATGGAACGGAGCTCCTTCCCGCCCACCAGGCACGGGCTGAGCAGCAGGCTGACCTTGTCCACCAGGCCTTCTCGCAGCAGCACGCCGTTCAAAGTCCCGCCGCAGTCCGCGCGCACCACCGTTATGCCGTAGCGCGAGTTGAGCTCCTCCAGCGCCGCGCGCATGTCTACGTGGTCGTCGCCGGCGACGATGTAATCGATGCCCAGCCTGTCCAGGTACTCCATGTATTCCCGGGGGGTTGCAGTCGAGACCAGGGCCACCGCATCCCGCCAGTACTGCTCCTCGCGCAGCAGGTGCCAGGCCTTTACCCGTCCCCGGCTGTCGGGCACCACCAGGAGGGGCAGCGATCCGTCCCTGTTGCGTTGCGGAGGTTCGTAACCCTCCAGGTCAAGTTCCAGGTCTTCCTCGGGGTAGCCCGCGACGATGGTGTTCGAGCCAGCCAGGGTGGCTTCTTCCCCGAATGAGGCGGCTATGCCGTAGAAGAGCGCCAGGTCCGGGGTGATCCAGTCGAAGCGCCCATCCACGCTCACCGCGTTATGCAGTATCACATGTGGCAGCATATTACCTCCTTGTGTCTCTTCAGTCAGCCGCATGACATGCTATCACATGCCGGTGTCAGTAATGGCGATTCCACAAGAGACGCATAGAAGGCCGTCCGGCGCATGCTACGAGGAGGATCCGGTCGTGAGATCCAGGGGCTGGACCCCTGAAGACAACGCGACGGACCGCGGGCGGAACGGGACGCAGATCCTCGCCCGGCCGTCAGGCGATTACAGCCTCCCTGCCCTCGCTGTATATTCCGGCCTTGGGTGCGGGCTCGTAGGATGAAGGCGGGTCGGAGTAGCCCGACTCGCAGTTGCGGTTATAGCGGTTGAACATCTTCATCCACTTGCCGGCGACCATGGGGTCGCGGCTCAGGACGGTCTTCATCTCGCGCAGCACCTGTCCGGTTATGTGGCGATACCTCCAGACCCCTCGGCCGAAGAGCTCGTGGGCCCTCCTTCTCATCTCCCGTTCGTCGTTACCGGGCAGCGCCCAGCGCATATCCCATCTCCGGGTATCGGAGAGACTGGCGGAGATGACGGAATGCGCTTTCACGCGCTCGTCGTATCTGCGCAGGAAAGAGGCCGAAGCATCCCCGGCCTTGACGGCCTCCACGGCCACGTCGCCGGCGATGGCCCCCGAAAACCAGGCGTTGGGCACACCGTCACCGAAGGCCGAGCTCTCCATGGCGGCCGCGTCACCGATGATGAGCATGCCCTCTCCGTAGATGGGCATCTCGCGTATCCTGCGGTCGAGCCCGGCATAGATGGGGCAGACGTCGAACATCTTCGCCCTCAGCTTCAGCTTGGGGGCGATATCGTTCTTCCAGCGAGACACGGTGTTCGTGAAATTCTCGAAGTATTCCTCGAGCAGCCTGGCCACATGAGGGATCTTTCCCTCGGTCACCAGGAATTGACCCAGGCCGGGGTGGATGCTCTCGCGGTAGGTGAAGATATAGAAGGTGGACCCGTATCCCAGGGGAGCGGTTATCTTCTCGTCGGGCATGGCGCAGTAGAACTCCACGCTGTTTCCGAAGGTGCTGTCGACGTCCTCCTTGGCCATCTCGAAATCCCAGAGCATATAGAGCTCGAGGGCGTCGGGCGGCAGCTTGCGTCGCAAACCCGCCTTGAGGGCCAGGCCGTCCTGGGTGCCCGCGGCGTCGATCACCACTTTGGCCCTGATCTCATCGCCCTTGTCGGTGACGACCCCCTTCACCCTGTCCTGCTCCATGATGAGATCCATCACCGCCGTGGAGGTGCGCAGCTCGGCCCCGGCTTCCACGGCCCGGTCCGCCAGCCATACGCACATGGGCTCGCAGTAGGCGCTATAGGTGAGGGCCAGGGGAGGGGGAAGCCACAGCGACTTGTCTGAGGCGTAGATCTCCCCATTTTTCACGAAGTGGTTGACCACCTTGCGTATGGGTTTCTGCAGGGGAGGGTTGCCGTCGCGTATAAAGGGAGGCGCGAAGAGGAAACCGTAGAAGGGGATGACCAGACCGGATACGACTTTATCCCCCGGCGTGATAGACCGTTCCAGTACGAGCGTCTTCAGCCCTGCTGAAGCGCACTTATGTGCAGCGACGGGACCGCCGAAACCCGCCCCCACGACCACGACATCATAGTCTTCGCCCATGGCTATCACCCCCACCGGGTCCTGAATCCCGTGCCTCCCGGCGGCCAGGAGAAGAGGATAGCTTCGGGCGCGCAGACGTACCAGCAGGCGCCACATTCCATGCACATATCGAGGTTATCGACCACGGCTTTCTTGCTCGAGATCTTGAAGCATTTCGCCAGGCAGACCCTTACGCAGTTGCCGCAGCCATCGCATCTCTCCGGGGCGACCGAGATATGCCGGCCCGAACCCTCTACCCACTCCACGCCTGGAAAATCCTGGTAAGTCTTGGTCATAAAAAACCCCTCCTCCTGCCGGGTAATTACTGGTATTTGCGCTACTGCCGATATCTCATCATACTTCCGATGTTTTGCTTAATTCAAGTCAGTAAATGCCCCCTGCATCCCTACCGCAACCCCAGCTTATTATCGCTTCACCCGTACTTAACGGAGAAGAACCTGATATCATTATTCTCGTTTCACGAGGATGTTCGTTGAAGGAAGGAGATAGGTGTTGCGCCTGCGTTTCGCGCCCAGCCCGACTGGATACCTGCACGTGGGGGGAGCGCGCACAGCGCTATTCAACTGGCTTCTGGCACGACGCTCCGGGGGCGTATTCATCCTGCGCATCGAGGACACCGACATCTCGCGCTCCACCGAGGAGGCCATCGAGGCCATTATCGAGGATATGCGCTGGCTGGGACTGGACTGGGACGAGGGCCCGGAGGTGGGAGGGGACCACTGGCCTTACCGACAGACAGGCCGGGCTGCCCTCTACCTGGAGGCGGCTCACGGCCTGCTGGAGGAGGGCAGGGCCTACCGCTGTTTCTGTCTCCCCGAGGAGTTGGCGGAGCGGCGGGAACGCGCCGCGGCCGAGGGGCGCAGTCCCATGTACGACCGGCGCTGCCGCGATATCCCGGCGGAGGAAGCCGCGGGCATGGAGAAGGAGGGAAGACCCTTCGCCCTGCGCTTCCTGGTGCCGGAGGGGGAGACGGTGGTGGAGGACCTCATCCGAGGCGATGTCGCCTTCTCCAACGCGGAGATAGAGGACTTCGTGCTCCTGCGCAACGACGGATCTCCCACCTACAACCTGGCCGTGGTGGTGGACGACCTGGAGATGCGGGTGAGCCACGTGGTGCGCGGGGATGATCATCTCCCCAACACCCCCAAACAGGTCCTGCTCTACCGCGCCCTGGGGGCAGGAGAACCCGCCTTCGCCCACCTGCCCATGATCGTGGGGCAGGACGGCAAGCCGCTCTCCAAGCGCCACGGGGACGTGTCCGTGGGCCGTTTCCGGGAGATGGGCTTCCTGCCCGAGGCCATGGTGAACTTCCTGGCCCTGCTGGGATGGTCGCTGGATGACTCCACGACCCTCATCGACCGCGAGACCCTCGTCGCCAACTTCGCTCTCGAACGGGTGAGCTCCAAGCCCGCCGTCTGGGACGACGATAAGCTGACGTGGATGAACGCGCAGTACATTATGGCCCTGGGCGACGAGGAGCTGGCGCGGGTGTTGATGCCCGTAATGGTAGGAGCGGGCCTGATAGCCGCGGACGATGAGGAAGCCCGGGAGAGACTGCAGCGCGCCGCGCCACTCATACGCGAGCGCATCAAGGTGCTGTCGGATGCCGTTCCCCTGCTGGCCTTCCTCTTCGGGGAGGTGGAGGTAGTGGATGACTCCCGCGAGCTGCTGCGCGGTGACGAGAACGTGAGTATCCTCAGGGAGACGGGTAAACGCCTGCTGGAGCTGGGGAGATTTGCGTCGTCTGATATAGAGACGTCGCTGCGGGATATGGCCGATGAGTTGAGCATAAAGGCGCGCAAGGCCTTTCAGCCCATCCGCGTGGCCATCGCCGGCAGCAAAGTGAGCCCGCCGCTCTTCGAGTCCATGGAGATACTGGGGAGGGAAAAGTGCATGCAGCGCATCGCTCGCGCCCTGGAGACGGCGCGGGAGGGCTAGCATACTTTTTCCTGCGCATGCCTTGCCGGCAGCTTTCCCGATCTGCGCGGTTGCGAGAAGTGAAGTGACGTGGCAGGCTCGTTTCAAGGAAGGTGCCGCTGCTTAATGGGTAGATAATGAAAGCCCGAACGCGATTGTCGGGGCTGAACGGTGGAAGGAGACGAAATGCAACTACGCTGGTTGGGTACGGCTGGCTTCGAGCTGAGCAGCGGAGGCGCCACCGTACTTATCGACCCCTATTTCACCAGGAACCCCAAAGCCAGGCCCGAGCAGAGGTTGAAGCCCGCTGATTTTCCGCACGTGCAGGCGGTCTTCCTGACCCACGGACACTTCGACCACAGCTTCGACGTGCCGGCAGTCGTGGAACTCTCCGGTGCGGCGGTATTCGCCTCGCCCGTGGTGTGCCAGTCCCTGGCGTCGAAGGGGGTGCCCTGGAACAGGCTGCGCCCGTGCTGGGGGGGAGAGAGCGTCGAAGTGGGCCCCTTCCGCTTCACTGCCGTTCCCGCGCGGCATGTCACCTTCGACGCCCACCTGGTGCTCTCCACGGCATGGAAGTGTCTGCCGCACCTTCCCGAGCTGGCGCGCCTGGGATCGACACACTACCCTTGCGGGCAGGTGCTTGGCTGGTACATAGAGGTGGAGAGTAAGAGGCTCTTTCACATGGGCAGCGCCTGCCTGCCCCGGGATCTCGACGAGAAAGTGGACGTGTTCATGGTCCCGGTGCAGGGGAGGACGGATATCTGCTCGGTGGCCGCCGACCTGGTGGCGAGGATAAAGCCGTCGGTGGTCATACCCCATCACCACGACGATTTTTACCCGCCTTTGAGCCGCTACGTGGACCTGGGTCCCTTCGAGCACGAGCTGCGCCTGCGGGGACTGCAGGTGCAGGTGCGTACCCCCGCCCTTAACAGATTGATGGAACTGTAGGCCGCGACCCAGGCTGCCCGCCCGCCCGTTTCGCGCACCTTTACGCGCTATGGCGGGTCATAGATAATGGACGGTGAAAATCACGCTATACGACCTGGAGGGATGACATGGAGAACAAGCCTTTTAAAGCACTGGTGGCGCGCGAAGGAGAGGGCAAGACCTTCATGCGCTCGCTCGAGACGAGGAATATCGAGGACCTCCCCGCAGGTGATGTGATAATCAAGGTCCTCTACAGCTCGGTGAACTACAAGGACGCGCTTTCCGCCTCGGGAAACAGGGGTGTGACCAGGAATTTCCCCCATACACCCGGCATCGACGCCGCGGGGACGGTGGAGGAGGACGCGAGCGGCAGGTTCTCTTCCGGAGACGAGGTGCTGGTGACCGGCTACGACCTGGGGATGAACACCTCGGGCGGCCTCGCCGAGTACGTACGCGTGCCCGCCGACTGGGTGGTGAAATTGCCACAGGGCTTGACCCTCAAGGACTCCATGATCTACGGAACGGCGGGGTTCACGGCTGCCCTTTCGGTACTGAGATTGACCGAGGCAGGCGTGAAGCCGGGGGACGGAGATGTGCTGGTCACCGGGGCCAGCGGCGGCGTGGGCAGCATCGCCATGCGCATCCTGGCCAAACTCGGCTACACGGTGGTTGCGGCCGCCGGCCTTATGGACGAGGCGGAGTTCGCGCGCTACGAGGAGATACTGACGAGCCTCGGAGCATCCAGGGTAATACCCGCCTCCGAGGTCGACGATACCTCGGGCAAGCTCATGTTCAAGGGGATATGGCCCGGCGTGATCGACACCGTTGGAGGCAACATACTGGCCACGGTGGTGAAATCCGCAGCCTACGGCGGCGTGGTGACCACCTGCGGCAACGCCGCCGGCCACGAGCTGGACCTCAACGTCTACCCCTTCATCCTGCGCGGCGTCAGCCTCCTGGGCGTGGACTCGGTTGAGTGTCCCATGGACAGGCGTCTCAAGGTGTGGGAGAAACTGGCGGGCGAGTGGAAGCTGGATAGCCTGGAGGAGATGTCGGCCGAGATCTCCCTGGATGAGGTCGAGGAGAGGATCCAGCTCCTTCTGGACAAGGCGTCCAAGGGCCGCGCCGTGGTCAAGATACAATAATGGGGTCAGGTCTGCTATTCGCTACCCCCGGGGGTATTAACACATTCTCGTGAATTGGGTTTCCGCCTCATTGAGCCGGGAAAATCCTTATGCTATCATAGCCAAGGACATTCCCTGGGGGATCGTCTAACGGTAGGACGCGAGACTCTGGATCTCGTTGTGAGGGTTCGAATCCTTCTCCCCCAGCCAGAATTAAATATCGAATGCGTGGCGCATTAGTCTAGTTGGCCTAGGACGCCGCCCTCTCAAGGCGGAGATCGCGGGTTCGAATCCCGCATGCGCTACCAGGATAAAAGGCCCCTCGCGGGGCCTTTTTATTTCCAGCCAATATTTATAACCGAACGTGCGATTGGATTGATGGACAAATTATGGGGGAGGCTGAAAGGAAAATCCCTCGAATATCAACGGATATCATGAGCTTTCTATGATATCTATGAAGCGAAGATTTATCTCGCCTTACTTCGCTGTCGCACTAATCCTGACTATTCCACATCCGCCGCTATCTTCATTCTGGGACCATGTCCCGGGATCTGAGTCTATTACCTCGTATGTCCCGGCCGGCAGGTCTATATCTGGGTAGGCGTTCCAGTAGGCATTGGGCACCCCGCCCTGACCCGTCGTGCCTGTGGTTTGCCATGGTCCGTATATCTCTCCGCTGGTCGTGTCTTTGAGGGCAATGGTACCCGGTGCTGCGCCCATGTTGAGGTAGTGATAGTCCACAATACTGTAAATATGGCGCTCTTCGGAAAGGGTGAAGACGGTCGGGGCGCTGACGCCGTTGTACACGGCTAACGGGTTACCGTTGTCGAAGACGAGCTCGGTGGCCGGCGCTTCTTCTTTCGTCTGTTCCTCCCCTTCATTACTCGTCTGGTGTTCTTGCTCCTCGGTTTCTTGGGGCTGCGAAACCTCTTCAGAATCATCTTCAAGGTAAGCCGTTTTCCCGCACGAGCACCCTTGCCCATGTTCTCCACATCCATTAGAGGCCAGGGCTATTAAACAGAACAACAAAGCAACAGGGGTTAACTTAAGAACGAGTGCGGCCTTGGGTCTATTCGCAAAGGGTTCTGGAACTCGCTTCACGGCCAACCTCCTTACGCATAAGAGCTATTCGATACCATGAAACACCCATCCAGACGTTATTATAATACTATCTGTAAAGAGGGTCGATGCGAGCGGCAGGAGTCTAACACTTGCCGCTATCGTTACTTGGTCTCATGAAGAGAACCGCTTAAGAAAGAACTCAGAAGTTATGCAGTTGGACACGGAGCATTCATGCCCTGCAAGCAAAGAGGCCCCTCACGGGGCCTCTTTAACGGCTTTTGGTGCTAGATAGCCTGAAGCGCCTGATATTAGAACTCGGTCAACCGACGACGCCGCCTTTTTGCCGGCTCGACGTATAAGCAGGAATAGTTCAACGGATCTTGAACATCACCGCTTCCCCGCCGAAGGGCTGAAAGGTCAGAACAAGACCCTTCTCTCCCGTGGGTACTTCGTAAACAGCTGTAACGGAAGCTTCCTTGCCCGCATCGATCGGCTGCGCATTGTACAACCCCCCGTAGCCGTTGGTTACCACGAGACTGTACTGCTTGCCCTGGCCGTCCTCCAAGGTGAGATCGACGGGTTTGACCCCGGTCGAGATATCGGAACCCGTGTTCTTATAGAGGAAGGTGATCATTAGAAATTCGTTGCCGGCAGAAGGTGCCTGCGAGCTGTTTGTGCTCTCGCCAGCTTCGCCGGTAAGTAGAAGGGCGTTTGCCTCAGGAGAAGCGAGATCATTGGTCACCGTGACTTTGGATACGGATACCTTGCCGTCTTCTACAGACGCGGTTTCCCCCACGTCCAGGACCTCTGCTTCCGTTTCTTTCTCGGTTTCCGTCACCTCGGTCTCCTCCGTCTGCTGCTCCGGCGTGGTGGTTTCGCTCTTCGAGCCACATCCGCTGATAGCCAGGAGAACCATCAGCAAGGATACGAGTAAGATGACCGCAAACAATCTCCTGTTCATGCCCGTCCTCCTTTCGAATAGACGACAGCAAAAGTGTACTCTTAGAATATGGCAATACTCATCGATGTATTCTCTTGGATCAGGGCTATTTCCTCCTTCCGATATCTTAACTGGCAGGGAACTTACAACAGCCGTTCGAGAAAGAACTCAGAAGTTATGCAGTTGGACACGAGCGCACATGCGCTACCAGGAATAAAGGCCCTGCGAGGGGCCTTTCTCCTTATCATTAAATGAGGAGAATCCCGTTTCTGGAACATAACGGTTTTCTATCCTATCGTAGTGGGAATGATTTGGGGATAGCGGTCCTTTTCGACGTTATCTTTGTTGCGCTGTATGTCGCAATTTGTTCAAATCTGATCTACATGGTAATGTTACTATATAGTAATATTATTTACATAAAATCAATCTAGCCACATGCAAATACATTCTGCTTGGATATGCTGAGAATGTTTGGGGCAAATATATCCTATATATAGGGGCACATCAGAAAAGGGGGAGCTGCCATGATCGAAGATACTATTTTGCTTACCACTCCAACCTTTCCTTACCCGACATTACCTCCAAATGACTCGCTGACAGATGCTATGGGTCAGCGATTCACGCATGGGGACGACCTGTTTACACTCAATTCGCATACGCATTGCTATGCAAACCATATTCTTGCGCAGAATGTAAACAAACCATGTATTCTTTTAGAATACCCCAGGTGGAAGGATTTTACAAAAGAGGTTGATAAACAATATGCCGTTATCGGTATAAGCGCCTTTCCTGTTCATCTGGACAACGTCATGAAGATGTGTGAGTACATAAGGGAGAAATCACCCGAAACCACTATCCTTCTTGGAAGTTATGCCGCTCAGGCTTTTGCCGCCAAATACGGTGAAGAACCGGAGTTGAAGTACGTGGATCATGTGGTATTGGGCGAAGGGGTCAGGTGGTTTCGAGACTTTCTGGGAGAAGGTGATCTTGATCGCCCCATTGAGCAGAAACTGATGCCAAAATGCGGAGGAGGGCCTATCTGCATAAGCAGGTATCCGGGAGGAAATATCGGATTCTTTGTATCAGGGCTGGGCTGCCCGGGCGGATGCGACTTCTGTTCAACAACCGTAATGTTCAACGGGAAGCGCATTGAGATGCTGACGTCACAGGAATTTGTTGAACACGTGCGCGCTTACTATGAACACTTTCCGCTTGTGAAGAACATATTCGTGATCGAGGAGGACCACTTCAGGCACCACGATTACCTACACGCGATACGCGATTACTGGCAAGCCCACCCTGACATCATCGAGCGGCTTGACTGGTTCGCATTCGGCTCCATCGATAATATCGCTGAATTTGCGGACAAATACGGATGGGATTACATCTCCGAGATCGGCATCGGCTCGATATTCATCGGAGTGGAATCGAAATTTGCCGGCGAGTATGGATACGACAAGCGCGAGAAGATGGACGCGCGCGAGGTTTTCAGTAAACTCCATGAACGTGGGATACGCACAGTAGGCGCATGGATATGCGGCTGGGATTTCCACACCCATCAGAACATGCTTGAGGACCTCAATTATTTCGTGGCATGCTATCCCACCTATGAGCAGCTCACTCGCATGTCTCCCTTCCCGGGAACAGTCCTGTACGACAAGCTAAAGGAGGAAGGAAGAGTGCGGAATGTTCCCTGGGAGGATGTTCATTTCTGGAGCAGCGCACAGGTGAACACACATCTTGAAACCCATGAGACGCTGAACCTCACGGAATACGGCTATAAACTGCTCTACGAAACATGGGGGCCCTCTCTTCTGCGCAGGCTCGATGTGGTGCTCAATGGGTACGAGTACTGGATGAAGTCAGATAACAAGACAATGAGAGAGCATAAGACAAAGCTCTTCAGGCAGCAGGCTGCTCTTACCATGGTCATCTCCTCAGCGATGTACCGTTTTGCTCCCAATGGCGTGGTCCGACGGAGGGTGGAAAAGATGAGGCAGAGATACAAAGAGGTAATCGGGGAACCCACGCCAAGCATGAAGATCGCCGATCGGTATGCGCATTTCGTGGCAAAGAGATGGAAGAAGAAGGATCTTTTTAATCCTTTTAACCAGTACCCGAAGGAGGAGCCCTTCAAGCGCTACATATATGATAAAAAGGACACAAATGGCGCAATGCCATACAGGACAGAATACCCTCATACCAAGGAGCTGAGAACACGCTTCCAAATGTTCAGGGAAGTTGCGAGATTCAAGGTACTCGCATTCATAGTATGGATGGTAAAGAACCTGCTGTTTTGGAAGAACGATCCTGAAATCGATGATTATCTCATCGAGGCCATAAGGTATAGAACCTTTTATGGTTTCTAGCTTGTGCCATACGAGTGGGCGGTCAGAATCGTGAAAAACAATATAACCACTACAGCAGAGAATACGCCTGTCCGTAATATACCGGATGATTATTATCCTCCAGGATGCGGTTTCTGGTATACATTACCCGAAGGACCGGATGCAGGTAAGAAGATGTTTTATCGTTACAGCACTCACGGCGAAGGCACTCCAGAAAACACCATGGTCTTTGTTCACGGCAATCCTGAGTCGTCATACATTTATAGAAATATCATCAAGGAAATCATCGCGAGGGCCAACAAGCCTTTCGCTGTCCTTGCCATGGACCACATTGGATTTGGACTTTCGGATCAAGCGAGTTATCAGATGGAGTGCCTTAATCACGCTGACAACCTGCTGCTTTTAATAAGAGAATTAGACCTGGAGAACGTAACCTTAGTGGTGCATGATTGGGGCGGACCGACTGGCATAGGAGCATTTCTAAAAGAACCCGAGCGGGTATCGAATCTTGTGGTGACAAACAGCACGGTATTTCCCATGCCTGAGTCCGGACCCACCTATAAGAACTACCCGATAAGCTGGCTCGGATGGTCACAAGTACCGCTTATTATGCCCAGATGGTTTTGGGGCTCCTATTCCTCGTATGCTGTTTTTCGGACTCCTGCAAAGCCATTTACTCTGATCACGCAATTATTGTTGTATCTGCTGAAGGCTGAGATCGGCATATTCTCAGGTACAGAAGATGAAAGGAACGCTAAACGGTTGTTTAGGGAACAATTCAAGTCTAAACCTAATGTATTATGCTCAAAGCGCTTTGTGCGGCAGTCAGGAGTCTGGGGCCATGGTAATACATTTAGAGAGCCCACTCTGGGATTGCAGGATACATCGCCGTTCTATAGATTCATTCAAGAGAATATTGGAAGTATATGGGGCCCAAATGGACAGAATATCGGGGTCAGAGCAGTGCTGGGGCGATGGGATGCGCTTGGCAAGGACGAGGTAATAGAACAGTGGATAGACAATCTGCCGCAGCTTGAAGGACACGTAAAAGTGTTTGAAGGTGTAGGGCACTTTGTTGAAGAGGCCAGACCCAGGGAAATAGCCGACAGTATCATAGAAGTTGCTAAATTGCTTTAGGATGGGACCAGGTCTCGATAATCAAGTTTTCAGTAATGATATGTCAGATTATGCGATATTCGAGACCTGACCCCGTCCTATTAGCTGGCGGGGAACGCTGCTTTGACCGTCTCGATGACCTGCTTGGCCAGGTTGCCCGCCTCCTCGGCTTCAATGGGATCGTCGTAGAATCGTGATGGGACTCCACCGGGAAGGCCGTTGGGATATCTCGTGGGAATATAGTATCCATCCAGTGATTTGGATCTCTTCACGCGGGAGAAAACGGGGTCTACTTTCTCGGCCGCTTCTACCAGCTCCGCCACTGAATGGGTCATGAAGACGTCGGGCTCCTCCAGCTTCAGGTAGAGGTAAGCTTTCAATGCCTTCTCCGCCGCTTGCTGAAAGTTGAACAGGGCGAGGTAAAACCGCTCCCGCTTGCGCAGATCTTCGGCATCTGCGAATTCGTCCAAGGCCTGCAGGAGCCAGCGCCCTGCCCCTTCTTCAGGAATCCTTTTCAAAGACCGACCTCCCACCCTCCAAGACATGCTGCAGGAATACATTGGCCTTGACCTCTTCGGCCAGCTCGACGGTATTGAACACCAGGATATCCGAGGCTATAGCCCGGTCGATCTTCGAATAAATGAGGTGGGACCATTCTCTACCCGAGCGTTCCTGCGGCATTATCACCAGGATGTCCAGGTCGCTTCTGGAATGTATGGTACCATCTGCGAGAGAGCCGAACACCACGACCTTGACCGCCCCCATACTCTCCAGCTGCGGCAGCAGGCGTTCCAAGGAGGACTGCAGCAATTCCTTCCTCTCGGTTTTCTTGCGCTCGATCTTCTCTAAATCTAGCTTCGTCATATCTGACCCCCATCTCTATTCCCAATATCTACAATACCACAAGAAAGATGCGGAGGGTTTCAGGCCCGGTCGTGCACCTGACATGTAGTAAGAGAGTGCGACGGCACTCTGTATTAGCACTATTACTATCGTATAATCCACACTGTTCACCCGACAATATTAAGAGAATATATTTTATTCTTTATCTTCTATTCTGCATCTCCATTTATTGCAGAACTTGATATATAGAGCGATATCTATTAACGCAATATGCTCCAGCAGCTCCCATAAACTTTGCGAGGAGCAGGATTCGCCGTATCGGAACGCCGCCTCCTCGCAGGTTATGGGTAGATTACGCCTTATAAGAGCCTTAGCACCATTTCTTCAGTTTGGTGAAACCTGGTACCACCAGATTCAGGAACCCCTGGAGCGGCGGGAGCGCGGATATGGGCACGAACGCTGCCTTCAACACGGGTTTCTTGATGGCATGTGGGGTAGCATCACTGAGCTTCTTTATAAAGAGAGCGTACTTTAGCATGGAAACAAGATCGTCAAACAGCTCCCTGGCCTTGGCCCTGTCATCCACGGCCAACGCAGCGATCCTCCCGGTGATCAGAGAGGAGACCACCCCGAAACTAAATAGCGCATCGTTCACCCCCGCCAGGGTCCCGGCCAGGATCTTGTTATCGTAAAAGAGGTTCTGGTTGTTGAACGCGATGTTTCCCACAGCACAATCGTGGGATCTGAAGTTACTAAACTCAATGCCTGTGCGTTCCAAAAGATGCCCCGTACGCCATGCCTCAAAGCCGCCCTCTTCTACAAGACCCTCGTGCTTGAAGTATAACGCCAGGGCGAGGCCGTTTGTGTTCCCGCAATAGCAGTAATCGTTGGTGTAACGGTCAAACCACGCGAGCGCCCGAGTCGGCCCATCATACCTTTTTACGGCAATTAGACAATTATACTTCCTGTATGGGATGCCGAAAAGTTTGAAAACCTCCTCGTTCAAACCTGAAGCTATGATGCTGTTCGGAGGTAGCTGAGAAAGGTCGGCCTTTGATCGCAGCTCCCAACCGAACTCGAACTTGACCCCTTCCTTCAGCGCTATCCCGTATAAATAATTCTCAATCGACGTGGATCGCGCCCCCCTCTCCACGAGGTGACCACAAGCTCTCACCGGGTCGAACTCGAATTTTTTACCGTACATGAAAAATTCTATCTCCTCCATCGGCGTAACCTGCGGTGCCTTTAATTCGACACCGACAAATCTTCCCAAGATTTCGGGCTGCATGATTGTGCCGTCAACGCCGGGGTGAGCCACCGGTTCACCTCCCACCCTCTCGTATCTCTCGAGGACCGTAACATCATGTCCGGACCGCGCGCAGTTTATCGCGGCTACAAGGCCGGAAAGGCCGGCTCCCACCACATTGATTTCCGCCATTATCTCTCCTCCTTTCCGTTTACCGAGTCGTTTGCCAGACCATACCATTACTATCGCTTACCGCTAATGTATCTCATTTTCGTTGACACGTTCCGCCCTGCCGACCTTTGCTTTAACACGATATGCACCTCGGCGGAGTGGACGTTGCCAGGCCTCAAGGTTGCCCCTTCACAATCGCCGTATTGATTGAAGCAGTTGGAAATGGCACATGACTCAACGGCACATTCCCCATACCACTTCTGTTTGTCTTCCACCGTCACAGGATAATGATTCTTGAAGGTCGCAAAGGGACGCGCATAGAATATTTCCCCCCGGGTCGGCGTTGGTCGGTAGAGTTCTGGCGGGTGGGAGCACACATGGCGGTGGTATGGAAACGGTTGTAGCGAAGCCCGTCGGAGGCGAGACGCTCGAACGTCGGCGTCCGGCACGGTCCTCCGAAAGCGCTGGAAGCGCCGAACCCGACGTCGTCGAGGAGTATTATGAGCACGTTCGGCGCGCCTTCGGGTGGGAGTAATGGTTCTATCGGCAGGAACGACGTCTCAGCGTCCTTGGCGTCATATGTTGTCAGTCCGACATGCTGCCTGTCGGGTACAGGAAGTACCTCCCGCATGATGCCGCCACGCTCCCTCGGTCCCTGTGATGACATCTCAACCCTCCTTGCCTTCTTCCTGGCAGTGCATGTCCATCAGTCCGCCTTTTGCCTTTCAAGATTCCGAATTAATCGACATTTCCCCATATGCACCACATGATGCCAATATCCTATCATCCAGCGGGCAGGTCAAGACATATAGACACCGGTTATCTCTTTCCTCTCGAGGATTCTGCCGGACATGGCAGAAAAGACTTCCTCCAGGCCGATATTTGGAGAGGCTTGAGCGGTTACGGTATGCTTAAGGGGAAGTTCAGAAATAAGTCGCTAAGCGTCCAGGATACTGCCAGCAGGATTGCAATGTTGCAGCAATCGTACCTTCGCACTTCTCACCGGCTAAGCCGTTTGTACCCTGCGGCCCCTCCTTTTTTCCTGGATTGCAGCAACATCGGCATCCCCGCCCGGGCGAGCCCCTCCCTGGAACATAATCAACCCTTTTCCTTCTTTTTCCTGTCGCGCTCTTCAGCGGCTGCAGTAAACATGCCAGCCGCGATGCCCATTATCTCTTCAAGGTCAGAGTAGTTGACTTCTTCGCCGTCAATAGTCAGCGGCTTGCGGGGGATCTCCCCAGCCGGCGAGAAATCATCTTCCGAAGCGATTATCCCGAATTTACGCACTATGGTGTCTTCAACTATCTCATCCAGCGGATTGGCCAGTCTTTCTGCGATGTCGATGTGCAGCGCAGACGGCAGTTGTGAGATATCGTCGAGTTCCATGATCCCGATGGAGATTATCTCACGCGGATTGTGGAGGTTTACCACCGTGAGCATCCTCGTCGGGACCCCGAAACCATGCGTATGATACCAGGCCTCGCGATAATCATCAAATGATTTTCCATCACGGAGCGTCCGCGTGATGATCGCCACACCTTTCACTTTCATCGCCTGCCTCCTTCCTCGATCAGCCTCGCCAATATTGTATCGGTAGTTGCTGCTGGAATTCAGAGGCCATGCTTTAAGCGCCGGCCCGGCATTGGGAAAAACAGCCGTTCGAAAAAGTCCTCCGGAGTTTTGCAGCTGGTCACGAGCCCGCATACGCCAGCAAGATCAAGGGCTCCTGGCGGGGCCTTTTCGCCATGAAGCCCCGAAATGCGAGTCTATGCGCACCTTCAAAGGTCAGCGGGCTTTGCCGCCCTCAATCCCGTCTTATCTCGACGTTGAGAGTGCCATTCTCGCCCTTGTCGTATTGGCAACTGGACCCGCTTCCGCTATTCAGTTCGAAGAATCCCTGCAATATACCGGCAACCAGCAAGGGAGGGCTGGCATTGTTGACCGTTGCCTCCAGGGAGTCCTCCCGCAGGACGACCTGTACCAGGTTTCCCATGCCCCTCAGGGCGAAATGGCGGTGGAGATACTCCTCCAGTTTCCCTATCTCACCCCTGTCGAAGGCCGAGGTAATATAGCGGCGCTGTGCCTCCAATATGGTACGCGGGATTTCTTCCCCCAACTCGTTTTCCAGTTCCCGAAAAACGGAATCGATGTCCGTGGGACCCACCAGGGCCATGCACCTGGAGGTGGCGGGATCGGCGATGGTCCCCATGCCCTGATCCCACTCGTATTCCGCGAGCACAACCGGCAGGCTGCAAACCTGGCACCTCTCCAGTCTCGTGTTTCCGGGCTGGCGCGGCGGCGCTTTGCCCTGCAGGCGGGCCACCAGCTCCTCCTGGACTTCGCTGTTGGGGCTGGCGGTGAAGATGTAACCGCCGTCTTTTTCCTCGCATTTTACTATGGCGGGGAGGCCTTCCATGAAGTTAAAGATACCGGCAAGATCCCCGCTATAAAGAGGCACGGAGTAGACGTTGCGGCCGTATATCTTGATGTATTCACTCTTGGCGTAATCGGCCAGCTCCAAGCGGCCCAGGCCGAGCAGGGCACCCATGTCGGTGCTGATCTTGAAAAACTGACGGCGCATCAGGGTGCGGATCAATGCACCCTTAAGGCCGGAGAAAGCCTGATGGAAATAATCATAGGCCCCCTTGCGCTTTCCCTCGATGATGATATGGTCGATAGGGACCTTGACCAGTTCCTGTATATTGCGGAAGAGCATATCAATACCTTCCGACTCGCAGAAAATCACCCTTTGGTCGGGATTTCTGGTCATGACCACGGTACCGTTACTCTCCCACCGGACTTCCTTGCAGAACCTGGTCGGAATCCCGCAACCCGAACACGACTTTGCCTTCGGCATGAAGCACCCCCTTGACATAAAAAGCGATGTCGACAGCCGCGAAGATAAGATATCATAGCCCCAGACGGTTCTTAATACCTTATCGTCAGGAATGAAATATGCCTTTATAGCGGAACTTTTTCGATCTCGTCGAAGGCCGTGCCGGACCAGGCAGCCGTTACCCGGGGCAGGCAATGCTCGCCCCGAGCATACCGCGGAAGGTGCCACCCGGGCGTTCCCTGCGGGAAGAGCCGCGTTCACCTACGTTCGCCGTATGTCTTGTGTGGGTCAGCCTGTCGAATATCGAATATCCAGGAATAATATGGCACTTTACTCGATCTTCGAGACCCCGCCCTCATCACGCCTCTTCCTGATGAAGTGAAAGATGATCATGCTTAGCGGGACCAGGGTGGCGAAGAAGCCGAGATAGGCGGCATAGCCGAGATAGGGGAAGATCATCACCACCTTTCCCTCGATCTTGTCGATGGGGACCGGGATTCGGTCTGGCCTTTCGGCGGCGTCACCCTTGGTGACGAAATAGGTCAGGTCGTCACCGCCCACTTCCCCCACGATGCGGTGGACATTTCTGCCGATCACGGGGTCGGTGAAGGAGATGATATCGCCCGGGTGATATTCATCCTGCGGGATCACGATGACCATGCTCCCCGTTCTGATGGTGGGCTCCATCGAGCCGGAGATGATCACCCGGGCATGTATCCACGGATTCAAGGCGGAGAAGAGCAAGAGCAAGAAGAGGGAGAGAAAGAATCCCATCACCGCCCAGGCCGATCCTACCAGGATATAGTACGCCGCCCGGTGTTTTCCGCGCAGATACTTGAAAGAGATCTCCCTGGACCATATTGCGCCTTGTTTCCGGTCTCCGCTGTGCGAGGTTCCCATGGGCAGCATTTTACCATTCTACAGGGGTGCTTCCATGACTTGAACTACGTCCGCCTGCAAGCCCGTACGTCTTGTACCCGCTCGAACCCGCGTGGATAGCTATAATCTTAGCAGAAAGAAAGCGTTGCCGTCAGAGCAACGAGAGGATCGCCGGAAGGGACCGGACCCTTACAGAGAACACGCAAGGCGCTTGAAGATGCGCGACAAGAAGGAGCGGGGAAGTGGCGTCAGGGATAGATGGAGGCCAGCTCTTGGATGAAGCCCTTTCGGGTTTGGTGCATTCACCCGATGGGAATCATTCATAAATACAGATAAACGAGTGGTGACGGCAATGCGGAGTGAGGGGAAGGGGTGATGCAATGCTCGGTTCATGCCTGCGTGTACTGGAGGTTTCGCGTCCCGGAAAGGAGGCAACATGTATGCACGGGTAATAACGGTTCTGGTCGATGTCTATCGTATAGATAGAGCCATACAGATCTACGAGGAGTGCGTCCTCCCGGCGATCAAACTGCGGGAGGGAGGTATCGGCGCCATGCTTCTCGCCGACCGCAGTACCGGCAGGGGCATTTCCATCTCCCTATGGGAAGACAAGGAAGCGCTGCTGGCAGCCCAGGAGAGCGGATTCATGCAGGAGCAGATCCGGAAATTCTCGGCCATGCTGATAGGAACGCCGGATATAGAGGCTCTAGAAGTGGCAATCAAAGACCCGTAGAAGATTTACCCTGTATTGCCCCCGGAAAAGGGCGAAGAGAAGTAGGCATGGCGATGCCGTCTTCTCTTGGAGGAGCGAGATATAAGGAGAAAAAATGGCTTTCAAGGCGGCTTTCATCGCCCATGCCCCGGACGCCGATCCGGCGCAACACAGGGCGGTCATAGCAACGCCCAAGTACGAGCTCTTCGTCAGCGTGGTGAGGGATCAGGGCCAGGCGGTCGAGGAATGCAGGAGATTGGTGGCGGAGGAGGGCATCCATGCCGTAATGCTATGCCCGGGATTCACGCATGAGGATGTCGCCGGGATCGCGGAAGCGGTGGGCGAGGATGTCGGAGTCAACGTGGCCAGGGGAGACGGACCGAGCACCCGTATTGCCATGGAGACGATAATACGGGAATGGACCTGACCCGCCTGAAGAAATACCTTCGCACCATTCAGAGAACGAACGTATTAGCGCTGCAGGTCTTTAAATCTCCCGCGGCCCTTCGTGACGAGCGAAGACCGGTAAGGGATGGGATTATCGATACTCGGCGTCCAGATGTGGACAAGACCCCCATCAGGATGGCTACCGTACCTGAATATCCCTGCTCCAAGTTGCGGCATTAAGCATTGATTCTCGCCTATACGGGAGCGATGCGGTTCGTCAATGCGAACTGGTTCTATTGTCCTACCGGAAAACAGAATTCGCCAGCTTCTATTTTTGCTTACCTCCAACGCTTGTTTGGACTTGAGTACTGGCGAGGTCAGGCGATCGACCATCCAGTTCTCCACTGGGACCTCATGGATGAAGATCCACGTGTATTACTGAGGTTGTCCCGCTGGATCCAATCGAAACTGAAAGGCCAGTTCTAGTCACGACATTTCCACAGTGCAGCGTGGAACCATGCAATTTGATTTCGAGAATCAGGCAGCACGACCCATTCCAGGCCCGCAAGCAAGATGTCGGGTATAATCTTGAGGGATGGGAGAAGGGCGGCAGAGGGCATGTGCGTAATCGAAGAGGATATAGGCAGCGAGACTCGATGGAGGTCCAGATGAAGACGTTAGTGGCGTATTTTTCCCAGACCGGAAACACCAAGAGGGTCGCGGAAGCCATCTATGGGGAGATCCCCGGTGAAAAGGACATCAAGGCCCTGGACGAACTCGAGGATCTCGAGGGATATGACCTCATTTTCTACGGATTTCCCATCCAGGCCGGCAACCCCGCAAAGGACGCGGGTGAGTTCCTCTCGGGTAGATGCAGCGGGAAGAAGATGGCGCTGTTCACCACCCACGGCGCGCCCGAGGACGCGGAACGGGTCAAGCCCTGGCTGGATAACGTGAGAAACCTGGTGGCGCAGGAGGGAGCGGAGCTGTTAGGGGTCTTCGACTGCCAGGGCGAAGTGGCCCAGGCGATCGTCGATTTCCTCCTGAGCAGCGACGATCCGGAACGCCGCAGGTACGGCCAGGAGACCGCCGAGGCAAAGGGCCTTCCGGACGAGGCGAGGCTCGAGCGGGCACGGTCCTTCGCCAGGGAAATAATCGCGTGATGGGATAAGGCCTCGAAAAACGTATATAGGTTAAGTACGGGGCAGTTTGCCCGATATAAGAGGCCTGATCCGATATGCACCGAAGGGGGAATGGAGAATGCCGGACTTCAACCGCTTCTACACCGCCATCCTGAAAAGTTTCGGACCTTATCCGGTCATGATCCATGGAGACCGCGTCATAACCTATCGCGAGTTCGACGAGCAGACGAATCGCCTCGCCCATGCCCTGCTCGAGATGGGCATCGGGCGCGACGAGAACATCGGCATCGCGGAATACAACACCCCGGCCTTTCTCGAGGTGACCAGCGCGGCATTGAAGATGACCACCCGTGCCGTCACCCTGAATTTCAAATTCAAGGAATGGGAGCTTAAGCACGTCATCGAGGACGCGGGGATGACCGCCGTATTCTTCAACGAGGACCTTACCGACCGTATGATCAACCTCAAGCCGGAGCTGCCGGGGGTCAAGCACTTCGTGATCATCGGCGAGCGGCGGGTGGAGGGCATGCTCAATTACTCCGAACTCCTCGCCGGCAAGCCCACCACGCATCCGGATCCGCCGTGGGAGGGCTTCCGCAGTGACGATATCGTGGTGCTCATGTATACCGGGGGGACCACCGGATATCCCAAGGGGGTCATCTACACCCACGACCAGGTCTTGAGCGCTCCCCTGGAGGCGATGATCAGAAACCTTGCAGGCGGGCTCAAGGAGATATCCCAGGCGCCCCCTTCCTTCTTCATGGGTATCGAGAAGGCCGTAAAGATTCCCGGAACCGCCCGCTTGCTGCGCTGGCTGCTCTCCCGGGATGCTACGCGGCGCATCGTATCTGCGATGGGCAAGAAAGCCGGTCCCTTCCTGCAGAAGTCACCGTATTTCGTGGTGCGCACTATCCTCGCCGTGAACGCGCGCTTGAGTGGAGGCAAGGTGAGGATGCTCCTGGCCAGCCCCATGATGCACGCCTGGGCTTACAACCATGCCCTCATCGGCATGATCGGCGGATTCACCAGCGTGCTCCTTCCCTCCAAGGCCTTCGACGTGGTGGAGATGCTGGAGGCCATCGAGAAGACCCGGGCCAACGTGCTGATAGCGGTAGGGGACGGCCAGTGCCGCCCCATGGCCGATGAACTCGATCGGGCGGAGGCCGAGGGGCGCCACTACGACCTGAAGTCGCTGGCGGTCATCCTCACCAGCGGGATGGCACTCTCCGTCGATGTCAAGCAGCGCCTCTTCCACCATCTCCCCAGGCTTGTCATCCTGGACGTGCTGGCCTCGACGGAGGGACACTACATCTCCATCATGCCCTACACCGCGGGCGACAAGGAACTGGCCAAGACGGTGTTCAAGGTGAGCGAGACGGTGAAGGTGCTGGACGAGGAGGGGCGAGAGGTGAGCGCCGGGGAGGTCGGCGAGGTCGCCGTGGCGCGGGAGCACCAGGGCTCCTCGGGTTACTACCACGATGCCGAAAAGAGCGCCCGCACCTACCGCAAGGTGGGCGGCAGCACCTACATCTTCACCGGCGACATGGGCATGGTGGACGAACGCGGCCATATCCATCTCATCGGGAGGGGGTCCGGCTGCATCAACACCGGCGGGGAAAAGGTCTTCCCCGAGGAGGTCGAGGAGATCATCAACCAGCACCCGGCCGTGGAGCTCTCCGGCGTGACCTCCGTGCCGCATCAGCGCTGGGGCGAGGCGGTCACCGCCGTGATCCAGCTGAAGCCGGGCATGGACCTGGACGAGCAGGAACTGAAGGTCTTCTGCAAGGAGAAGCTCGCCGACTACAAGGCTCCCAAGTACGTCATCTACGTGGACGAACTCCCGCGCCTCATCACCGGCAAGGTGCATTACCGGGAGCTCAAGAAGCTGGTGAACGAGAAGTACGAAGGCGAAGGTATCGCTTGAGATATCGCCGCTTCCGGATTGCAGGCGAAAGACGCCAGCTACCGCACGTATGCTGTAGGGCAACCGGGCCGGGCGGTCAGCAGGTTATATGGATCAGGGCAGCCACCCTCTTGCCGCCCTTTTCACTCTCCTGATTGAACCGCTCCACCGCTTCCGCCGAGGGCACCGCGAGGAGCGATTTAAAGCATGTCGGACGGGCGACCGATGCATGACATGAGCCATCAATACTGGAGGTGTTTTTTCCATGCATCGACGTGGCCCCGGCGGACTTTGCACCGTGATTCTCACCCTGCTGCTAGCGGCGGTTTTTATACCGGCGGGTTGCGGTGAAAAGACGGAAGAGAAGAAGATAGACCTCAAAGACCCGAGCATGGCGCCGGTGGAGGACATCCAGGATGCCGCCAAGCTCACCTTCGACGACGTGCTCTACGCCGAGTACGTGTCGGAGATGGCCTTCTCGCCCGACGGCTCCCTCCTTGCATGGTGCAAGGATTTCTGCGCGCCGGGTATGGAGACCCGCGCCAACAACATCTTCCTCACCGACCTGGCGGAGAACAAGACCATGCAGCTCACCTCCTTTGAAGGTGCCATAATCGCCAGGCTGCGATGGTCTCCGGACGGCACGAGGCTGGCTTTCCTGAGTGAAGCCGTGCCACCTGATGCTGCGGATGGGACCGCGGCTGCCATACAGGTCTGGGCGGCCGATCCGGCAGGAGGGGGCGCCGCCCCCCTTACCTCCGTCGCGGGGGGCGTCGAGGAATACGACTGGAAAGACGCGCAGGCCATCCTCTATACGGCGGCCGTAGCAGAGAGAAAGGATGATGTCGAGCCGGGGGACGGCACCATCCACGTCAGCGAGTATTGCGAGGCGCCGGTACGCCTCTTCAGGCTGGATCTGGCCAGCGGCGAGACCGCGCAGGTCACCAGCAACGACGACCGCATTATTGTCCTGACGGTCTCCCCGGACGGGAAATACGCTTTCTACGAGAGGACGCGGAGCAAGATGTACGTGCCGGGTCAGACCTACTACGGGGACATCCCGTTCAACAACTACCTGCTCGACCTCGAGGGCGGCGATGAAGAGCCCGTCTTCCCCGGGATGAGGAGCACCGGCGGCGCCGTCTGGTCTCCCGACTCCGGGACCCTCTACGCCGTCGATCTCTATTACGAGGACCCGAATCCGTACGCCTTCCGGGCGGAGGCGCTGGCGCTCGATATCTCCACGGGAGAGGAGAGCTCCATCGACCTGGATTGGCCCAGAGGCATGGAGATGATGAGCCCCTTCAGCCTGCCCAACACCCCCATACGTCCTACCCCGGACGGATTCATCGCCGTCCTCGCCGACGGCTGCAACCCCAAGATCGCCAGGTACATCAAGTCTGGCGAGGAATGGGAACAGATCATGCTGGAGGGGGAGCACCAGGGTAATATTTTCTATATCGAGGTGTCTCCGGACGCGGAGTCCGTCTGCTACGACTATTCCAACGCGAGCCTGCCCCCCCAGATCTACGCCGCGCGGCTGCAGGGGGGCGAGATCACCGGTCCCGAGGCGATAACCGATCTCAACCCCGGCTTCGCCGGGAAGATCTTCGCGCGCAGCGAGACCATAACCTGGGAGGGCGCCCGGGGCGATCCCATCGAGGGGGTGCTCTTCTACCCCGAGGGATACGAGCCCGGCCACCGCTACCCCCTCGTGCTGGTCATACACGGGGGGCCGTTCGAGTGCGACAAGGACCGCTGGCAGAGCTATCAATGGTTGGACCCCTACCACTTCCTCTCGCAGAGGGGGGCCTTCGTGCTGGCCCCCAACTACCATGGCAGCCTCGGCTACGGTGAGAACAGCATCGACTTCAGTTCATCCATAGAAAACGGGGAGTTCTACGGCCTGGTGACGGAGGATATAGAGAACGGCATGGAGCGGTTGATAGGGATGGGCATGGTAGACGAGGACCGCCTGGGCACCATGGGCTGGTCCTGCGGCTCGATAATCTCCAACGCGCTCATCGTCAGGGACCAGAGATTCAAGGTCGCCTCCTGCGGGGCCGGCGGGGGGGAGTGGGTATCCGAATGGGGCGGGTCGATGTTCGGAGACGTCCTGGTGCCAAACCTCCTGGGCGGCGACCCCATCGAGAACCCCGGGCTGTTCAAGGACCCGGCCCAGGCGCCCTTCTACGACGCCGCCAGGGTCCAGACCCCGGTGATCATGTTCCAACCCGGAGAGGACGTCCACGTGACTCCCGACATGACCTGGATAACCTACCGCGGCATCCAGAAATACGGCAACGCCCCGGTGGAGCTGTACATCTTTCCCGGGGAGGACCATGTGCCCATGCTCATCCCCCACCAGCGGCGCAAGATGGTGGAGGAGCAGAAATGGTTCGACGAGTATCTCTTCGAGTGAATCCCGGTTAGTCGACCATTATCCCGCCGTCGAGCACCAGGGTCTGACCGATCATATAGGTGGCGTCCTCCACGAGGAAAGCCGCCGCCTTGGCCACCTCTTCCACCGCACCGAAACGGCGCATGGGTATGCGGGGCAGGAGCCTGGCTCGATAATCGTCCGGTATCCATCCCAGCAAGTCCGTCTCGATATATCCGGGGGCGATGGCATTGACCCTAATCCCGTAACGGGCTACCTCCCGGGCCAGGCAGACGGTGAAGCCGGTGACACCTCCCTTGGAGGCGGCGTAGACGGTCTGTCCTGATCCGCCGATCATGGAGAGGATGGACGATATGTTCACCACGCATCCGGGGACCTGGCGCTCGATCATGTTGGCGATGGCGTGCTTTGCCATATAGATGTAGCTGAAGAGGTTGACGCGCAGCGTCCTCTCCACGTCCCTTTCATCCTGCAGGTCCTGGACCGGGGCCAGCTGCCCCATTCCGGCGTTGTTCACCAGGATGTCCACTCCGCCCAACCTGTCGATGCAGGTCTCCACTACTTCGCGAGCCCCATCCTCGCTGGCCAGGTCGGACTGGACCACGATTGCCTGCCTGCCGCACGACTCTACCTGCTGTTTCACGTCCTGGGCCGCTTCGAGCCGGCTCTGGCAGCAGATCACGATATTGGCTCCACGCTGGGCGAGCTCCAGGGCGATGCCCTTGCCTATGCCGCGCGATGAACCGGTGACGATGGCGTTGCTCCCCTCGATCATCTCGACCTCCTTCCCAGTATGGCCTTCCTGGAACAATCTAACACGAAACGGAGATTGACGATGCTCAACCGCTTGGCCAGATCGTATGTTTGAAAGCCGATCCAGCGGGCATTATGGCTAAGGTGCGGACACGTGGTCGTCTTCATCATCGCCGCATACCGAGCATGTATTGGTCAGAATGTGTTGAACGGAACGTGAAAGTCGGAGGTGGGGTTGATGAACAGACCCAGGTTGAGGAAGACCGTGCTGCTAGTCGTGTTGCTACTGGCCGGCCTCCTCTTGTCGGCCGGCCCCTATAATCCGGGGACCACCGCTTCGGCGCAGGAAAGCGGCGAGATAGAGCGTCCCACGGATTCGAGGGTGACCCAGGAGCAGAGACAGGCCGCGGCGGACCGCGCGAAAGCCGCGGGTATGGAGACCGGGCTGGAATACGCGGCGGCGTCGACGGCTGGTATCGGGCCGGGCGATACGCCCGACTACTTCGGCATGCCGAACTACGCCAACAGCCCGCTCCCAGAGGTTTTCACCACGCCGCCTACGCCCGTGCCACCCGTCACTTCCACCGTGTTCTACTTCGCCGAGGGCACCTGCCGGCCGAATTTCGACCCCTACATCTGCATCCAGAACCCGGCCGACGTGATAGCCGACGTGACCATCACCTACATGAAGGGCGACGCCACCACGGCCAGCGAGACCCTGACGGTCCCCGGCAACTCCCGCGTCACCGCCCTGCCCCGC
>QZKE01000021.1 GCA_003598015.1 Actinomycetota bacterium
CTCAGCCAACCGTATTTTCTACGGGATAACCGATTATATGAACGAGAACTGGAGGGGAAGTCATCTCAAAGAAATTTCAGCAGAATCTTTGACATGACCAAAAAGCGCAGGATATATGTAACTCAGAGCAACTGAACGCAACTGACAATAACTGAGAACAACAGTATTTTCCGGACTGTAAATCCGTTGGCACAGCCTACGGAGGTTCAAATCCTCCCTCCCCCACCAGGAATAAATAAGCAGGTCAGAGGGTTGTTCCTCTGGCCTGGTTGCTCTTAAGGGGAGGCTATTAAGAGAGGCAACGGACTATCCATCTGTTGCTGCTCAACTCGATATTCCAACTTAAAAATCCAGCTCAACAGGTAATGCTTACATAGAGGTAAAGTCGCGATATGCAAAGAAACGTACTTTATTTCTTAAGACTTCATTTGATCAAGAAAAATACGCTTCATGAAAATATTCTATTTTCTATTCAGTTGGGAAAGTAAGGATTTGATGAAGGATGTACTGGGAGATATATGGCTAATAGCAAGTTATGGAAACGATATTTGTTCTATTTTTAAACTATAAATACTACTCTTGCTTGGTGCCGAAGTAGATACTGTTCGTCCCAGTTGCCCAGATATTATCCTCATCGAGAGCGAATATGTCGTAGAACAGATCGGATGTACCGAATTGAGCCCTCCAATATTCTCCGTCATAGAAATAAATAGTCCCGGACACCTTGTTATAGGCTAATCCCTCCTCGTCTTTTACGGTTTTCCAGGTTCGGCTAACTACCCATATATGTTCAGGATCAACTACTGATATCGAAAGGAGTTCTTCTGGAGCAATCAACCATTTCTCTTGTGAGGATCCATCGAAGAATTCCACATTATCATCGACTACTAACCACACTTCGTTCATGCTCAACGCATCGATGTCGTCGAATGCGATTTCTTGCTGTTTGGTCCAGGACTTCCCATCGAAGCTGTATGTTCCCTTGTTTGTCCAAACATTATCTTCATCAAAGACAAATATATTGTTTGCTTCATCTTCAATCTGTCTAGACCACTCTTCACCATCATAGGCATAGACACCGTCGCTACCAGCTGCCCAAACATTCTCCGTATCGATCCCATGGATCGAATAGAAACATCCATCTATCTCTAATTGCTCATTCCAGTAGGTACCGTCGAAGAAGAGAATACGATTTCCTACTGCCCATACATGGTTGGGATCAAACGTATAGATATCTGAGAGATAATCACCTGCCTTATAGACATTTGACCAACTAGCACCATCACAAAAATAGATTCCACCCCCGGCAGAGGTAGCCCAAACATGATTTTTGTCTGAAGCCGTTATCGAACTAAAGGGGGCTTCACGCTCATATTGTTTGGTCCATGCATGACCATCGTATCTATAGATGATATCGGCCTCGCCGGAATCGGCCCCGATAAGCCAAACATCGTTTGCATCAGCGGCAGAGATATCGTAGATCCAATATATCTTTTCTTCAATAATCCAATCCTGTTCAGTCCAGGATGAGCCGTTATAAGATATGCAGATATGGTCTAGGCCCGATTCACCGCATCCAGTCGCCCAAACGTGATCGAGGTCGGCAGCCGTGACATCACGTATCCATGAACTTGCTTCGAATTGTGGGCTCCAATTATGACCGTCGAAGAAATGAACTGTTCTTCTGCCGACTGCCCATATATGGTTATTGTCAACAGCATCTATATCCCCGCAGAATTCTTCATATTGTTGCGTCCAGGTGGTGCCATCATAAAACCATATTCCATCAACCCCGCATGCCCAGACATGTTGGTCATCTAAAGCGGTGATCGAGAAAATAGTGCTATCTGTCTGCAGTTGGCAAGCCCATTCGGAACCGTCATAGAAATAAAGAACGCCCATTGATTCCTCGTCAAGACCGATAAAACCCGAAGCCCAGGCATGGCCATTCGGCAGGCCTTCTACGCCATAGAGATAAGAGCCAGAATCATATACCTTTCCCCAAGACCCGTTAGCGAACGAATAAACACCACCACTATTATCAACCGCCCATGCGTGATCTGTATCACAAGCTGATATATCCATCACAATGTCTTCTGCTATAAACTGATTAATCCACGATGATCCGTCGTAGAAAAATATAGAATTTCCTCCCCCTAGCCACATATGGCTGGAGTCTAATGCTGCAATCCTATAGGGATTGAGATCTTCAATTCGAAATTGCTGGGTCCAGCTATAACCACATGTGTCGTAGGTCTGCTCCCCGATTTCTGCGCTGGACTCAGTTTGACTGTTGTTGATTTCACTATTTCCGCAGGATGAGAGAAACGAAACTATAACGAGGCAGATAAGGATTGCTGCTAGATATTGCATGACTTTCATTCGATGCCCTTTCCCCATATTCTACGGCTTGTTATCAGAATATATGATTCTGACATTTCCCCATATGCACCTCCTGATATCAATATTCTAACATTCAGCGGGATTGCTAAGGTGTCAAAACGCCGGTTTTCCAATCTCACCACGAGTATCCCGCTGGGCACAGCATTGAACACTCCCTCCGAGGCGATATCCGGAGATGCTTGAGCGATTGCGGTGTGTTGCATATGCACTTCCTTTCGTTATCAGTTGCTTCAGGTAGGAGCTGTGGCTAGGGAGCGGATGCGGTCAAGCACCTCAGCGAACAGCTCCCCGGGCAAGGCTACCTCCGCCATCTGGAAGACCGTCCTTCTGGCATGGTGTATGATCCTTGCTCCTATCTTGATCAGTTTGATCTGGACACTGCGAAGCGACCAGTGGGATATCTTGCTGGGAAGGGCGAAGCGCCGGAGGAAGTTGCCCAGGTTGTAGGCGAGTACGAAGAGAGCCAGCCTCACCTGGTTGGAGATGAAGCGAGAGCAGGAGAGGCGCGTCCAGGACAGGGCATATTTGCCCTCCTTGATCCACTGCTCGCAGTTTCCTCTCTGGTTGTAGAAGCGCACCACCTTCTCCGCCTTGGCACTCAGGTTGGTGACGATGAAGCCGATGCGTGGAAAAAGCTCTCCCTGATGCCACTCTATCTTGGCGATCACCCTCCTCTGTCTCCTCCAGGATTTCGCCCGGTAGGTGAAGTCATAATAGAAGACCTTGGGCTTGGCAGAAGGTCTTCCCACCGGGCGGGTCATGAGGTGATCCACCATCTCATGCAGCCTGCTGTTGGCCTTGATCCTCATGGTGTAGAGGATGCCTTCACTCTCAAGGTATTCATACATATCCGGGGAGGCGAAGGCGGCATCGGCCCGGAAGTAGATCCTCTTCCCCGCAGCCCGGTATCTCTCCACTACGGGCTGCAGCAGGTCCCTCCATCCGTCAGCCGAATGAACGTTCCCCGGTCTCAGGTGTGCCCCCTCGCAATCACCGTATTGATTGAAGCATAAGAGGGGATGGTAACACCTGGATAGGAAATGCCCGTTGTAGGCCGAGCCCTCCTGGTTCCCATGTACCGGGAACTCCGACGAGTCCATATCCAGGATGACCTTCTTGGTGTCGGTAGAACGCATCGCCTTGGAGACCCAAGCGTGATTGATGGATGAAAGAGCCCTTACGTTCTCCTCCGTGGCCAGGGTCTCTGTTTCGAATCGGGATACGGTCTGGGAACTCGCCGCGCTACGCTCCAAGGCCTTCCTGCCGATCACCGCCCGCATGGCAGGATCTCGGAACAGGCGCTCGTGGTCGTTCACGTCCTCATAGCCGGCCAACCTGGCGCATACGGACTGGCGCAGCAGATCAGTCATTTGGTGCCGTATGTTCCTCCCAGTCCTTGCATCCTCAATCATCACCGCCGCCATCTCCGTCAGTCCCAGCGCCTCGTCCAGCTCCCTCACCGCCAGCAATCCTGCGTCGGTGGTGACCTTCGCTCCCCTGAATTCCAGCCTCAGATGGCCATCGAAATCAAGCTTCAGGTACCCGTTTTCGCCTTCACCCATTTGGTTTTCTCCTCTCGAGGTAGCCATATCGCCGATAGGCCTATTCTGATGCATTGTTAAGCAAAGCTAGCTAGTAGTCCTTTGGAGTTTGAAATGAGAAATGCGGGTTTATATACGTTGGCATTGATCCATATGAAGCCAGGGCTCTTGGGCATCCCGTCTTCACCGAAAGTGAATCGCTGGCTGAGATAAAGGAACCTGTAAAAGACGCCGTTCGTTGTCTTCGATGATGATGACCTTCCAAGAATGGTGAGATTGCACTTCGTGAAGGATGATGTCATCGACGTATGAAGCGAAAGAGAGGTTAATAAAGAAAAGACTGATCAGTCTTGATTGATTCCTTTGATCAAATCCTCTATCAATGGCTCGGTTTCCGGCAGGTTGACGGTAACGATCCTCCATATTATGGAGAGGTCGATGCCGAAATACTCGTGTGAGACGATATTCCTCAGGCCAGTCATTCTACCCCAGGGAATATCGGGATGCCTCTGACGGACTTCGGATGGAACATTCTTCGCGGCCTCGCCGATTATCTCCAGGTTTCTGAGGACGGCATCCAGTGTCCTGTCGTCGACCTTAAGATCCTCGAATGATATCCCGCCGATATATTCCTCGATCTTCTGGATGGAGTGTAGTATGTCTTCAAGAAAAAGCAGGTAAGGCCGGTCTTTCATACGTAAGCTACCTCTCTCAGGATCCTTTCCTTGAACTGCGGCCTCAGCGCGTCGGGTGTTACCAGGTCGACTTTGCTTCCTAAAACATCCTCAAGGTATTCGAGAAGGTCTATGAACTCCCATCCTACTGGCTCGGCGAATTCCACGAGGATGTCGATATCGCTGAGCTCCTCCTGCTCCCCCCTTACATGGGAACCGAAGAGACCGATCTCCTTAACCTTGAACTTCTCGGTAAGAACCTGCTTATGGCTGGAAAGGACTTCCTTTATCTCCCCCAAGTCCATCATACTGGTCCTCCTTCTGCCTGTAGCTTATCCAAATTATAGCCTATTTCGGAGACAAGGATTCGTCACGCGTGCCTGGACGAGGCAGCCTTTCCGGTCAACAAATGGTCAATATGGCTGTGCGCAAGTGAGGAAAGCCGAGAGCAACTGGAATCTCGCAAACCCGCAGGATTTATGTAACTCAGAACAACTGATAGCAACTGTCGTAAACTGAGAGAAAGCGTATTATCCGGACTGTAAATCCGTTGGCACAGCCTACGGAGATTCAAATCCTCCCTCCCCCACCAGGTAAAACACAGGCCGGAGAGCGCTTTCTCCGGCCTGAACCGTATTCCGTACATATATATCTCACAACTCTGTACCAGGGCCTTTATCAACTTCCCTCATCTGCCTGGGCAGTGCTCTCGTCGTTCCTTTGGATAGCGATGTCACTATCCTCATTAAAATAGTTAGTAGGCAGCCATCAGAGCTCTGGAGAATAGGGATTGAAATGAAGAGGAACATCTGGTTCACATCCGATACGCATTTTAACCACAGGAATATCATCAGCTACGCCCAGCGTCCTTTCGAATCGGTGGAGGAGATGAACGAGGTAATGATCGAGCGTTGGAACGCATTGGTCAGAGACGAGGATACTATCTATCACCTCGGCGATTTCTCTTTCGGGGGACCTGAGGACATCCTGCGCGTCCTGCAGAAGCTCAAGGGCAGGATATATCTCTGCATGGGCTCTCATGACAAGCGACTGTACAAGATAAGAAATGGGGACGTTGCGCGCTCACTACTGGCGGGCATGGAGGAATCCTATATTATCAACGTCCATGTGGAGAAAATTCCAACAAAGATATTCCTATCGCACTACTGCCATAAAGTCTGGCCTTTCAGCCATTATGGATCGTGGCACCTTTTCGGACATTCGCATGGCAGGCTGGATGCGTATGTGGCCGAAGAGGGGAGGATGCTGGACATAGGGGTGGACTCGCATGACTTCTATCCATGGAGCCTGGAGGAAGTGGCGGGAGTGATGAAAACCAGGCCGATTAACTTCAACCAGGTATCCGTGGAAAATAGTCATCAAATGGCCAGTCGTCATCCGGAAGACAGGTTGGAACCCCGTTGATGAGATTTTATCCTTTACAGAAGGACAATACTATTGTAATATATCCTTATTATAAGGACAAAGATGAACTATTAAATCCTCGCGGGGAGGTTATATGAGAGATCTGATAAGACAGAAGATAATAGATAACCTATCAGCGCAGGTTCCTGACTTCACTAAGAGAGACGTCTATCTCCCTCGGGTGAGTGGGAAGAAGGCATATGCCGTGATAGGGATGCGCCGTTCGGGAAAGACCACTTTCCTGTGGCAGGCGCTTGACGGCGAATTGAAGCTGGGGACGCCCCGCGAGGACCTAGTGTATCTCAACTTCGAGGACGAGAGGCTATCCGACCTGACACAAAGCGACCTTGGGCTGGTGGCGGAAGAATATTACAACCTGTACCCCGAATCACATGAGAGGCGGGTAGTGTTCTTCCTGGACGAGATTCAGAATATAGACGGATGGGAGGCTTTTACGCGGAGACTGCTGGACACCCATCAGGTCGGGTTATTTATCTCTGGATCATCATCCCGTCTGCTCTCACGAGAGCTTGCGAGCGGCATGAGGGGACGCGCACTTGAATTGCGCATATATCCGTTCAGCTTCAGGGAATTCCTGCGCCACTTAGGACGGGAGCCGAAGGGAGATGCTGGTCGCCTGCCAACAACACAGCGTTCACGACTGGAGAGGGATCTTCGTGATTACTTAACCTGCGGGGGCTTTCCGGAGGCCGTGGGTACCGATGTGCGCGCGCGGCAGGAACTACTGAGATCCTATGTTGATGTGGCTGTGCTCCGGGACGTTATCGAGAGGCACGCGGTTTCACATCCGGTTGCGCTTCGCTATCTTGTGAGACAATTGCTGGGCAACCCAGCCGGTTCATTCAGTATAAACAAGTTCTACAATGATTTGAGAGCGCAGGGAATCCCGGTTGCGAAAGATACTCTACACAGCTATTTGAGTTTTCTTGAGGATGCATTCCTGTTGCGAACAACCTCCCTAGAGGCCAGGTCAGTGCGACGCCGCATGGTCAATCCACGCAAGGTGTATCCCATAGACCCCGGGCTCATTCCCATATATAACCGTTCGGGGGAGCCTAACTTGGGGCATGCGCTAGAAACCTGCGTGCTGTTGGAATTGGAGCGCCGTGGAGCTGAGGTTGGATATGTACGAACGGCCAGCGGCTATGAAGTGGATCTACATGCAAGGTTCCCGGGAGGATCTACCGCATTGATTCAGGCATGTACGGACATAGCCAATGGTGGTGTTTACGATCGTGAGTTGAGGGCACTCCTTGAGGCAAAAAAGGAATATCCGAGGGCAATGGTGTGGTTGATTGTCTTAGAGAAGCCGCCAAGGATAGAGATTCCCAAAAACGTTCACGTCTCCCTTGCCAGTTCATGGTTGCTCGAGACCTCGACGTTTTCTGAATAGTAATTCATGTATTTCAGGAGCAGGAACCCACGGGCGGTTCTCACATTTATCTCTGGTCAACAAATGGTCAATATAACTGAGCGCAACCGAGATTAATCGAGAGCAACCAAGAACAACTTGAATCTTTGCACAGCGCAGTATAAACAGGCGCGGCGCACCGGCACTCTCGGTGCATCGCCGTATTCATGAACCGGGGCACCAGGAGGTTCAAATCCTCCCTCCCCCACCAGTAAAAATGGACAGGCATAGCGCTTGTCCGTTCTTTTTCGGCGTAAATATCAACGTATACGCCACATTCCTCGAGCGACAACCACACATGGGGTAACGGTAAGCATTGCCTGGACATATCACTTGAACCTGTAAGGGATTCATATATAATAGTAAAAATCTCCGTAGGAAAGCGAGACCAACAAAAAGAACGCAAGAGGTAAAAAGCCAAACGGGAGCTTGCATGCTGGAGATAAGGTTTCATGGGAGAGGCGGACAGGGAGCGGTCACCTCGGCCGAGCTGATCGCCGTAGCGGCTATCGGCACGGGCAAATACGCTCAGGCCTTCCCGAGTTTCGGACCCGAGCGCAGGGGCGCCCCGGTCGTGGCTTTTTGCAGGGTTGACGACAAGAGGATCCTCGCCCGTGCCAAGGTATACGAGCCCGATGTGGTAGTCGTTCTCGATTCGGGGCTCTTGACTCTGATCGATCCGGTCGAGGGCCTGAGGCCGAATGGGATACTCATCATAAATTCGAAGAAATCCTACGAGGAGATAATGGATTCGTGCCACTTTTCCTGCCGTGTCGGTATCGTCAACGCTGACGAGATCGCCCAGGAAGAGCTCGGACGGGTCATCGTGAACACCACCATGATGGGCGCGGTCATCAAGGCGACCGGCCTGTTTGGGATAGACGATATCCGTGGGCCTATGCTGGACCGCTTTGGGCCCAAACTGGGAGAGAAGAACATGAAGGCCCTGGAGAGAGCCTATAATGAACTGGTTATAAAGGAGTAGGCAGGCATGGCCAGACCGATGGACGAGATAAGATGGCAGGACCTGGAAATAGGAGGGGCAGTCAGCGAGCCCGGCAGCTCCAGGGAGTACAAGACCGGCAGCTGGCGTTCGCTCCTGCCGGTGGTCGACAAGGACCAGTGCATCCGCTGCGGCGTCTGTTGGCTGTTTTGTCCGGACGCGGCCATCAACCAGTCGGAGGATGGGCATTTCCAGACCGACGTGGAGTACTGCAAGGGGTGTGGCATCTGCGCCAGGGAATGCCCGGTGGGCTGCATATCCATGGTGATCGAGGAATATTGATATGGCTAAGGAACGCAAGGGAATAGAGGTATCGCTGGCCGTAGCGGAGGCGGTAGGACAGGCGGATTGCGATGTCATTGCCGCCTACCCCATCACGCCGCAGACCCATATCGTAGAGCACCTCTCCGAACTGGTGGCCGACGGGCATCTGGATGCGGAATTCGTGCCGGTGGAGAGCGAGCATTCGGCCATGAGCGTATGCTGCGGCGCGGCCGCCGTGGGCGCCCGCACTTTCACCTCCACCGCCTCGCAGGGGCTGGCCCTGATGGCGGAGATATTCTTCATCGCCTCGTCCACGCGGCTGCCCGTGGTCATGGCCCTCGCCAACCGCTCCCTGTCCGGGCCGCTATCCATCTGGAACGATCATACCGACGTTATGATGGTGCGCGACGGCGGTTGGATACACGTATTCGTCGAGAACGGCCAGGAGGCCTACGATCACGTGTTCTGGGCCTTCCGCGTAGC
Source organism: Actinomycetota bacterium (assembly GCA_003598015.1). Classification (GTDB taxonomy): domain Bacteria; phylum Actinomycetota; class Geothermincolia; order Geothermincolales; family RBG-13-55-18; genus SURF-21. Next base: position 9,226 of record QZKE01000021.1, read on the forward strand.
CGAGGATCCCGCGGTGCGGCTACCGGTGGCTTTGAACATCGACGGCTTCATAATGACCCACATGATCGAGCCCATCGAATTCGAGGACGATGAGCTGATCAAGCGTTACATACCCGAATACAGGATGGAGAAGCCCCTGCACCCGGACAACCCGGTTTCCATGGGTTGTTTCGGAATGCCCGAGATTTACACGGAAGTGCAGATGGCCCGCGAACGGGCCCTGGTGGAGTCCTACACCACCTGCATCAAGGCATGGGAGGAGTGGGAAGCCCTTACCGGACGGCGGTACCATGCGGTCGAGACCTACCGGGTCGACGATGCCGAATACTGCATAGTGACCATGGGTTCGCTGGGCGAGACGGCCATGGCGGCCGTGGACGAGCTAAGGGAGCAGGGGGAGAAGGTCGGTGTCATCAAGATCCGGCTGTGGCGTCCGTTCCCGTTCGATGATATCTACAGGGCGGCGGCCGGCAAGGACGCCTTGATCGTGCTGGACCGCGCCATCAGTTTCGGCGGCCCCGGCGGTCCGGTGGCCCTGGAGCTGAGGAGTGCCATGTGCGGCAGGCCGCAGGCACCGGCGATCGTGGATTATGTAGCGGGACTGGCGAGCAGGGACGTGACCGTGGAGGATTTCAAAGCGATCATCCTCGGAGGAAAGGCCAAGGCCGCCGAGGGCGACGTTGCCGGGTTCACGCTTTACGGCCTGCGTGGGTGAGGAGCAAGACATGGACAAGTTCTCGGTTTTCTCGGCAAGACTGGTTGAAAAGGGCGAATATTTCACCTCCGGCCACCGCTCCTGCCAGGGCTGCGCCGAGGCGCTGGCCGTACGCCTGGTCATGAAGGCCCTGGGGCGAAATACCATAGTGGCCATGGCCACGGGCTGCATGGAGATCGTCTCCTCGCCGCTGCCTACAACGGCCTGGGAGGTTCCCTGGATCCACGTGGCCTTCGAGAATGCCTCGGCCGTCGCCAGCGGTTGCGAGTCCGGCATGAAGGCCATGATGCGCAAGGGGAAGATGCCCCCCAAGAAGATCAACTTCGTGGCCATGGGCGGTGACGGCGCCACGGCCGATATCGGCATGGGCCAGCTCTCCGGAGCACTGGAGCGCGGGCACGACATGATCTACGTGTGCTACGACAACGAGGCCTACATGAATACCGGCATCCAGCGCTCCAGCTCAACTCCCTGGGGCGCCAGCACCACCACCAGCCCGGCCGGCAAGATGTCCAAGGGCCAGCATACCCAGAAGAAGGATTTACCCAAGATCGCCATCGCACATAATATCCCCTATGTAGCCACGGCCTGCCCCAGTTTTCCCTTCGACCTCATGGAGAAAGTCCAGAAGGCCGCCGCCATCCAGGGCCCGGCATATCTGCATATACTTTCGGTATGCCCCACCGGCTGGCGCATCCCGCCGGAAGAGGCCATCAGATATGGACGCCTGGCCGTGAACACCTGCGTGTTCCCGCTCTACGAATACGAGTACGGAAAGTACCGTCTCAACTACAGGCCGTCGCCCATCCTGCCCGTGCGGGAATATATAGAGGGACAGGGCCGCTTCCGGCACCTGACGCCCGAGGACATCGAGGCCATCCAGGAACGCACCATGGCGGAATACGAGAAACTGGTGAAACTCAGCGAAGAGGATTGATCTCATGACGGATGTGACTCAGTTCGACCGCATCATAGACCGTTACGAAAAGACGGAGGAATCACTGCTGGCCATCCTGCAGGACTTCCAGCGCGAGTTCCACTATGTCCCCGAGGAGGGCATACGCCGCCTGAGCGAGGTCATGGAGGTCCCGGAGAGCAAGATCTACGCCATGGGCACCTTCTACAAGGCCATTTCGCTCACCCCGCGCGGCAGGCACACCATCAAGGTCTGCACGGGGACGGCCTGCCATCTCAAGGGAGCGCCGCAGATCCTGGAGACGCTGGAGCGTGAGCTGAAGGTGAAACGCAACGGCACCACGACGGATGGAGAGTTCACGTTGGAATGCGTCAACTGCGTGGGGGCCTGCGCCATGGCGCCGTTGACCCTGATCGACGAGGAATACCACGGGCAGACCCGCTCCTCGAAGATCATGGACATGGTCAAGAAACAGGTGGGGAGTTAGGGACATGGGAGCCATCAACTCCATCGAGCAACTGGAAGCTTACCGGCAAGAGATCGCGGCCGAGGTCAAGGCCGATCTTCCCACCGTGCTGGTGTGCTTCGGCACCGGATGCCAGGCCAATGGCGCCAGGCCAGTGGCCGAGGCCTTCAGCGATATCATTGCGGAACAAGGGCTCGAGCTGAATTTAAGCATCGGTATCAAGACCACGGGCTGCCACGGCTACTGCGAGAACGGGCCGCTGGTGGCGCTCCAGCCGCAGGGTATCCTCTACCTCAAGGTCAAGCCCGATGACGTGCCGGAAATCGTGGAAAAATCCATCAAGAAGGGCGAGATCATCGAGCGGCTCATCTACAGGGACAAGACCACGTCGGAGATGATAGCCGAGTACAGCGAGATCCCGTTCTACAAGCACCAGCATCGCATCGCGCTGAGGAACATCGGTGCGGTCGACCCGACCAATATCGACGATTACTTCCTGGCGGGCGGCTATGCCGGGCTGGTCAAGGCGCTGGGGATGAAACCGGACGACATCATCACCGAGATCGAAAATTCGGGCCTGCGCGGCCGCGGGGGAGGCGGCTTCCCCGCCGGGACCAAGTGGCGCTCCTGCGTGGCCGTGGACAGCGATGTTCGTTACCTGTTGTGCAACGGCGACGAAGGCGACCCGGGCGCTTTCATGGACCGCTCGATCATGGAAGGCGACCCGCATACGGTAATCGAGGGTATGATCATCGGCGCCATCGCCATAGGTGCGCACATGGGTTACATCTTCGTGCGTGACGAGTATCCCCTGGCGGTCAGGAACCTGAGTTCCGCCATCGAGGCGGCGCGCGAGAAGGGCCTGCTGGGCGAAAACATCCTGGGCAGCGGTTTTTCCTTCGACATCAAGATCAGCCGCGGTGGCGGCGCTTTCGTGTGCGGCGAGTCTTCGGCCCTGATGCGCTCCGTGGCAGGTGAAGTGGGCGAACCCCGCGCCAAATACATCCGTTCGGTCGAAAGAGGCCTCTACGACAAGCCCACGGTCCTCAACAACGTCGAGACCTGGGCCAACGTACCCGAGATCATCGTCAAGGGCGCGGAATGGTACGCAAGCCTGGGCACCGAGGGCTCCAAGGGCACCAAAGTCTTCTCCCTGGTGGGCAAGGTCAACAACACCGGCCTGGTGGAAGTGTCCATGGGCATCTCCATACGGGAGCTGGTCGAGAACATCGGCGGCGGCATCCTGAACGGCAAGAGGTTCAAGGCGGTCCAGACCGGTGGCCCCTCCGGCGGCTGTATCCCGGAGCGCATGGCGGACCTGCCGGTCGACTTCGACAGCCTGACCGAGGCCGGATCCATGATGGGCTCGGGCGGCATCATCGTCATGGACGAGGATACCTGCATGGTGGACGTGGCCAAGTACTTCATCAACTTCCTGGTGGAGGAGTCCTGCGGTAAGTGCACCCCCTGCCGGGACGGCCTGCCGCGCATGCTGGACCTGCTCACCGACATCACCGAGGGTCGGGGTGGGGAGGAGCACGTAGCCCTGCTGGAGGAGCTGTGCGACCTGCTGACTTGGGGAGCGTTATGCGGCCTAGGGACCTCGGCCGCCAATCCGGTGCTCTCCACCATAAAATATTTCCGTGATGAATACGACGCCCACATCAGGGATAAGAAGTGCCCTGCCGGCGTGTGCAAGGCGCTCATCACCTATTCAATTGACCCGGAAGCGTGCACCGGGTGTCTCCTGTGCGCCAAGAAATGCCCGCAGGAATGCATCACGGGCGAGCGCAAGGAGCCGCATACCATCGATACGGCCAAGTGTATCAAGTGTGGCGTCTGCAGGGATGTATGCACCTACGATGCAGTGAGGGTTTCATAGCATGGAAAAGGTAAGCGTGATCATCGACGGCAGGACCTTTGAGGCCGTGAAAGACCAGTGCGTGCTGGAAGTGGCGCACGCCAGCGGCATCTACATCCCTTCGTTGTGCTACAACAGCGAGGTGACGAGCAGCGGCGGCTCCTGCCGCGTCTGCCTGGTGGAGGCCCATCAGAGAGGCAGGATGAGATTGGTCACTTCCTGCAACTACCCGGTGCGCGAAGGCCTGGAGGTAAAGACGGATACCCCCCTGGTGCACGGGATTCGCAGGGGCGTGCTGGAACTGCTGATGGCGCGCGTGCCGGACTCGGAAGTCATCCGGGAGATGGCCGCCGCTGAAGGGCTGAACGATGTTCGCTTCCGCAGGGATGAGGGCGAGAACGACCGCTACAAGTGTATCGCCTGCGCGATGTGCACCAACGTCTGCGCCGAAGTGGTGGGCGTTTACGCCATAGCCATGACGGGCCGCGGAGCGGACAAGAAGCCCGCCACTCCCTATTACAAGCCATCGGATGTGTGCATCGGCTGCGGCGCCTGCGCCTATGCCTGCCCCACCGGAGCCATCACCATCACGGAGGAGGATGGCATGCGCCGCATATGGGGCAGGGATTTCAACATGGTCACCTGCAGCGTTTGCGGCACCCCCTACATTCCAGAAGCCCAGGTGGACTGGATAGTGAGGACAACCGGCAAGGACAGGTCGTTCTTCGATAAATGCCCCGATCACAGGTGATCCCCGGGGCGCGCCGGGAGGCGCCCGATAAGGTGGGAGCCTCCAAATCCATCGGGATCAGGCGAGGTCGAAGCGGTCGAGGTTCATCACCTTGTCCCACGCCGCCACGAAGTCGCGTAAGAACTTCTCCTGAGAGTCCTCGCATGCGTAGGCTTCCGCCAGGGCCCGGAGCTGTGAGTTCGAACCGAAGATGAGGTCGACACGAGTGCCGGTCCACTTGAGTTCGCCCGTTGCGCGGTCGCGGCCCTCGAAAACGTCCTCGCCTTCCGAGGTCGCTTTCCACGCCGTGCTCATGTCCAGCAGGTTCACGAAGAAGTCGTTTGTGAGCGTCTCCGGTCGCTGGGTGAAGACGCCGTGCCGGGAGCCTCCGAAGTTGGCGTTCAAGGCGCGCATACCGCCGATGAGGACCGTCATCTCGGGAGCGGTCAGCGTCAGCAGTTGCGCGCGATCGACCAGCATTTCCTCCGCCGACACGGCGTATTTGGTCTTGAGGTAGTTGCGGAACCCGTCCGCGACCGGCTCGAGTACGGCGAACGACTCCACGTCGGTCTGTTCCTGCGAGGCATCCGTGCGCCCCGGCGTGAAGGGAACGGTCACGTCGTGACCGGCGTTCTTCGCTGCCTGCTCGACGCCGGCGCAACCGCCCAGAACGATCACGTCAGCAAGGGAAACTCTTTTCCCGCCCTGCTGCGCGTCGTTGAACTCCTTCTGGACCCCCTCCAGGGTCTGCAATACATTCGCCAGTTGTGCCGGCTGGTTGACTTCCCAGTCCTTCTGCGGCGCGAGGCTGATGCGCGCCCCGTTTGCGCCGCCGCGCTTGTCGGAACCGCGGAACGTGGACGCCGACGCCCATGCGGTCGAGACCAGCTCCGAGACAGGCAGGCCCGAGGCAAGGATCTTGCCCTTGAGGTCCGCGATATCCTGCGCGCCTGGAAGCTCATGATCGACGGCGGGCACCGGGTCCTGCCAGATCAGTTCCTCCTCCGGGACCTCAGGGCCGAGATAGCGCGAGCGGGGTCCCATGTCGCGGTGGGTCAGCTTGAACCACGCCCGGGCGAAGGCGTCCGCGAACTCCTCCGGGTTTGCTTGGAAACGCCGCGCGATGGGCTCGTAGATGGGGTCGAAGCGCAGAGAGAGGTCCGCCGTGGTCATGATGGTCGTAACCCGCTTCGACGGATCGTGAGCGGCGGGCGCCAGATCTTTTTCATCCGGGTTGACAGGCTCCCACTGCCATGCGCTGGTGGGGCTTTTCACCAGGTTCCAATCATAGCTGAACAGCATATTGAAATAGCCCATGTCCCACTGGGTCGGTTTCGGCGTCCAGGCGCCCTCGATGCCGCTGCTGATGGTGTCATCCCCCTTGCCGCTGCCGAAGCTGCTCTTCCAGCCGAGGCCCTGTTCTTCGATGCCGGCGCCCTCGGGCTCTGGTCCCACATGGGACGCAGGGCCGGCGCCGTGACATTTGCCGAAGGTGTGCCCACCGGCGACGAGCGCGACGGTCTCATCGTCGTTCATGGCCATGCGCGCGAAGGTCTCGCGGACGTCACGGCCGGAGGCGACCGCATTCGGTTCGCCGTTCGGCCCTTCCGGGTTCACGTAAATCAGGCCCATCTGCACGGCGGCAAGCGGGTTCTCGAGTTCACGGTCACCGCTGTAGCGCTTGTCGCCAAGCCACTCGGCTTCAGAGCCCCAGTAGATGTCCTCTTCCGGCTCCCATACGTCCTCGCGCCCGCCGCCGAAGCCGAAGGTCTTGAGTCCCATCGACTCAAGCGCGCAGTTGCCGGCGAGGATCATGAGGTCGGCCCAGGAGATCTTCCTGCCGTATTTGCGCTTGATCGGCCAGAGCAGACGGCGCGCCTTGTCGAGGTTCACGTTGTCGGGCCAGCTGTTGAGGGGCGCAAGGCGTTGGGAACCGGACCCCGCGCCCCCGCGGCCGTCGCCCATGCGGTAGGTGCCCGCGCTGTGCCACGCCATCCTGATGAAGAGCCCCCCGTAGTGGCCATAATCGGCCGGCCACCAGTCCTGCGAGTCGGTCATCAGCGCATAGAGGTCCTTCTTCAGGGCCTCCAGGTCGAGTTTTAAGAATTCCTCGGCGTAGTTGAACTCCTCGCCCATGGGATCGCTCAGGCTAGAGTGCTGATGAAGGATCTTGAGGTTCAACTGGTTCGGCCACCAGTCAATGTTCGTCGTGCCTCTGCCGGTAGCTTTTGGGTTTGTTGCGCCCGTCACCGGGCACCTGCTTTCCTCATGCATGGATTTCCCCCTTTACTCCCTTCCTCTCACTGACAAACTCGACTCCACCATACATTCACCCACGCTTTTCGCAGAAGAACCACATTCTTTAACATACCCCTTTTTCGCATGGGATAACTTTGTGCTTGGATTTTGCATTTGCCCTCCTTCCCGCCAACATCACGCAGTTGAGCAAGGCAGGTCCGGCTATCGGTAGAGTCCTCGCCATGCTTTTTTCCACCCCCTCTTTCATTCACTAAGCCGGGCAAAGTAGAATGAAGAACGATAGCAGCAGGGGGAATCATGCGGAGCCTAGCGGGAACTTTTCAAGAGAATAGGGGAGAGGGGGAGAGTCCTGATGTTCGATGAAGCGGAGTTCGAGAAAGCTCTGGCCACACCGAGGCTGCGGCAACCGCTGCCGGATTTCCTCCACGGCAACCGCGGGGGAGGCAAGGTCCGGGTCCTCGCCGAGCCCGAGCTTAATGCCATGACCAGGCAATGGTTCGTGGACTACGAGCGCAAGATCCAGCACTACGCCGAACACGGCATCGACGTGGGCTGGACCCTCGAATGGTCCAAGAAATACTGGTGGAGCTGGCTTATGCGCGACATGTCCATGAACGACGAGCTCTATGAGCCGGATCTACGCTACCGGGACGTGTCAACGTTCGGCCGGACCATCGTCGGCCTGGACGAGTTCGTGAAATATAACTTCGCGTTCTTCGACGCCATCCCCGACTGGCGGTACGATCCCCTTCCCGGGCAGATCTTCGTCGATCTCACCCCGGAAGGAGAGGTGCGTATCGTCGTACGCTACCTCGGCAGCGGACACTGGAGCGGCCCCCTCCGGCTCTACCCCTACGACGAGACAGCCCCCGCCCTCTACGGAACCGGCGTTTTCGTGCAGTGCGCGGGCATCGACCGCTACCATTTCAACCGGGAGGGGAGGATGTACGAGGGCGAGACCCTGTATGACATCCTGGAGGCGACACAGTCCGCCGGTATCCTGCCCCGCGACGACAGCTGGCAATTCCACGCGCTGATGAAATCCACTAGACTGCTTGGAACCCTGCGCAGCCTACGGCAGAGAATCCCCTTTCTACAGAGTGGATAGTTAAGGGCCGAACAGGCTATACCAAACTCGAACACCTATTGATTCTGCAAACAAGTTCAGGTCATGAATACTCAATATTCTGCCATATTATAGGTGTATCAGCCGCAAGATACATACTCATCGGGCTGCCAGCCGGCTTGATGGGCTCTCCTCTCACCCCCGGCATCCTGACTCCTCCTTTCAGCCTTGAAGGACAGCAAGCCTGTCCTTCCTCAACCTGAATAGATCTTTGACAATCGCCGATCTGTATTATAATCTAATATGAAGTCTTATAATACAATACATAGCGAGAAGCGATGGAAAAGAAAAACCCCAATGCGATCGAGAAGGCGCTTGATATACTGCAGGCGTTTACTCCTTATAACCAGGAGATGGGAACGGGCGAGATAAGCGACACGCTGGGGCTGCATAAGGCTACCGCATCACGTATCTTGCGTACTCTGGCCGATAAAGGCTTCCTGCAGCAGGATCCCGATACGAAGAAGTTCACCCTGGGGCCTGTCGCCTCCGACATAGGCCGTGCCTATAACAACGGTTTGAGCTCCAACCTCGTGCAACTTGCAAAACCATATATAGATGATCTGAGAAGCTCCCTCGAGGAGACCGTGGTACTAGAAGTCCTCTCTGGTGAGAGCACGGTGATGGCCTACATCGCCGAGGGGCCTCAACGTGTGCGTATAGCGGGGACGGTGGGAGACAGGTTGCCCGTGCACGCGGCGGCGGGAGCAAAAGCCATCCTTGCCTTTTCTCCGCCAGAAGTCATCGAGAAACTGATAGGGACGGACCTGCAGCCCTTTACCGCGAAGACCATAACCAGTAAAAAAGCTTACAGGAATGAACTCTCCAAGATACGCCGCCAGGTGTTTTCGTTCGACGGGGAGGAGATAGACATCGGTATCAACGCCGTAGGCGCACCCATTTTCAACCACGAGGACAGGGCGGTAGCAGCGGTGGTAATAGCGGGACCTGCCCAGCGGGTTACGGGCGCGGGAGATTCCGAGGTGGTGCGGAAGGCAAAAGAGACGGCGGCGAATATCTCCGCACGCCTGCATTACGGAGGAGGTAACGCGGATGAGCGGAGTTAGGCTATATGACCTCAGCCAGACCTTCGGACATAATGCCCCCCTCTGGCCATATTTCCCCGATGTGAAAATCGAACGCTTCCATTACCACGCCAAATCGGGTGTACTCTCCCAGCAGATAACAACGTTCATGCATTGCACCACCCACGCCGATTCCCCGGCCCACGTCATCGAGGGCGCACCATACACCGACGAGATCCCCCTCGACAGCTATTACGGCACCGGGGTGGTTGTGGACATCCCTAAAGGGAAGTGGGAGGTCATCACGCCTGACGACCTGGAGAAGGCGGAGCCGAAGATCGAGACGGGTGATATCGTGATCATCCGCACCGGCTGGCACCGTTACTACAGCGACTCGCGACAGTACTTCGCCTACTCACCAGGGCTCTACCGCGAGGCAGGGGAATGGTTCGTGGAGAGGAAGGTCAAGGCGGTAGGAGTGGACCACCAGGCCCTTGACCATCCTCTGGCCACGGCCATCGGGCCCCACGGAACCGGTCCCCTGCTCCCCGACGTCTGCGAGGAGTACCGAGCGGAGACGGGCCGCGAGGTCATAGAGGACTTCCCGGAGTGGGAGCCCTGCCACCGCCTCCTTTTAGGCAACGGGATCATGGGTTGGGAAAACGTAGGTGGGGATATAGACAAAGTGGTTGGCAGACGCGTTATCATCGCCGGATTCCCCATACGGTGGGAGAGAGGGGACGGGTCCATCGTCCGCCTCGTGGCCATCGTTGACGAATGAAGGGGGGTAGCGACATGAAGAAAGTGGAGTTGAAGGACGCCAAACCCTATCAGGCGCCCAAACATTTCGGTATGACCGCCTTGAGGCTGCACGGACGGGAGGAAACCGGGTCTCAGACCTTCTGGGTCGGTCTTTCCCGTTTCCTTCCGGGAGGGGGCGCCGAGTTCGATGCCTCTCCGGCGGAGAAGGTCTATTTCGTCCTGGAGGGAGAGGTGACTATAAAGTGCCAGTCCGGCGAGGTGAACACCCTCGGCCCCTGGGATTCCATCTACATCGGGGCGGAAGAGTCGAGGGCGATCGTAAACGAGACCAACCAGCCCGCCAGCATGCTGGTGATTATCGGTTACACCGAGTGAATGCAACGGGGCAAGGAAGGACTACCACGATGCAGGTCGAGGAGATAAAAAACCTATTCGACCTCTCCGGAAGAGTGGCTGTTATCACCGGCGGCTCTGGGGGACTGGGACGGGCGGCGGCGGCAGGGTTGGCAACCTACGGCGCCTCCGTAGTCATCACCGCCCGTAGGGTGGAAGCCCTGGAGGAAGCGGCGGCCGCGATCAGGCATGGGGGAGGTGAAGTGCTCCCTGTAAGTTGTGATGTTACCGATGGGAAGAATGTCGAGGCCATGGTGGAGCGGACGCTGCGTGAATTGGGCAGAATCGACATCCTGCTTACCGCGGCGGGGATAGCCAGGCGCGCTCCCGCCGAGGAGCTGGGCATGGAGGATTGGGACCTGGTTATGGACACCAACGTCAAAGGCACTTTCCTCTGCTGTCAGGAGGCCGGAAGGGTCATGATCAGCCAGGGAGGAGGCAAGATTATCACCGTATCCTCGGTCCGCGCCATCCTGGGCCATCCCCTCGGCTACGCCGCCTATGGGACGAGCAAGGGGGCCATTAATCTGCTCACCCGCCAGCTGGCGGTGGAATGGGCCAAGCACAAGATAAACGTGAACTCCATCGCTCCCTGCATCTTCCGCACGCCCCTGACGGAGCCGGTCCTCTCCGATCCAGAGTCGGCGAAGGTATTCCTGGACCGCATCCCCTGGGGGCGGGCGGCGGAGCCTGAGGACTTTATCGGGTCTGCGGTCTTCCTGGCCTCGGCGGCATCGGACTTCATTACCGGGCAGATCCTCTATGTGGACGGCGGAAACGCCGCAAGCTGACGGGGGCGTGGATGAGACATGGACGGAGACGGCATGGGAAGGATTTCTGTCATAGGCGCCGGTCTCATGGGTCACGGTATAGCCCAGGTCTTCGCGGCACACGGACACGCGGTTTCCCTCATGGATGTGGAGCAGAGCTGTCTCGAACGAGCTTTGACGAATATCCGCGAAAGCCTCGCGCTGCTAGCGGAATACGATATCGTTCGAAGTGAGGATAGGGATGTAATCATCGATAGGATAACCACCACCACCAGCCTGCAGGAGGCCGCCGCCGGGGCGGATTTCGTCATCGAAGCGGTCTCGGAGAGACCAGACCTCAAGCGAAGCATCTTCCGCGAACTGGATGCGCTATGCCTGCCGCGGACAATCCTGGCCACCAATACCTCGGTTATCAGCATCACGGAGATAGCACGGGATGCCGCCAGCAGGGAGCGCGTCGTGGGAACCCACTTTTGGAATCCTCCACAACTGATTCCCCTGGTCGAGGTGATCCCCGGCCGAGACTCGGCCCCCTGGGCGATAGACCGCGCGTATGATCTCTTGCGTTCCGTGGGCAAGCACCCCGTGCGGGTGAAGAAGGACGCGCCCGGCTTCGTCGGCAACCGCATGCAGCACGCGCTGTGGCGCGAGGCCATCTCCATCGTGGAGCGTGGCATTGCCGATGCCGAGACGGTGGACGAGGTGGTGAAAATGGGATTCGGCCTGAGGCTGCCGGTGCTCGGCTCCCTAGAGAACGCGGACATGGTCGGCCTGGACCTCACCCTGCATATACACGACTACATCTTGCGGCATATCGAGGACTCACATGAGCCGTCGCGTCTCCTGAAGGAAAAGGTGGAGAGAGGAGAACTGGGGTTTGCGAGCGGAAGGGGATTAAAAGAGTGGACGCCGCAGAAGATGGGGGCATGCAGGGCTGGCTTGCAACGACACTTGATGGAATGGGGGAGCAGATGAATGCGGATAGTCGGGGAAAGCGAACCGCGGCCGCTACGGCCAGTAGGCCGCAAGAAAGGCTGGTGGTCGAGGACGGAGAAAACATGCATGTGCTGGGCCGTTTCTTCCAGGCCATGCTCCTGAACCTCTTGAAGGAGCCGTCTAAGGTCAAGGCCGCCGAGGGGATGGATCTGACGGTGGCCGTCGATCCCTCGGGCCACCCCGACAATGCTTTGACCATGACCTTTTCAGGCGGACGGGTGATCCTGGAGAGCGGCATCGTGCCCGATGCGGACATCGTACTTAAGTGCGAGACGGCGGTGCTGATGAAGCTGGCGCGCATACCCGCCGGGCCGGCTGTTGTTGGTTTTCTGAGGACACACGAGGGAAAGGCGCTCGTCGCCAGGATGCGCTCGGGCGAGCTGAAGATAAAGGGCATCACCCGGCATCCGTTGATGATGATGAGGTTCTCGAAATTCCTGGCTCCAAGCGCCGGTTGATAGAGGGGGAGCGCGAATGAACACGATTAACATCAACCTCGATGCTTGCGACGGGTGCATGACGTGCGTCAAGGCCTGCTTCGCAAACGTCCTGCGCTGGGAGAAGCCCGCGATGAGCCCCGTAGTGGCATACGCTGAAGACTGTGTCCACTGCAATGTCTGCGAGCTCTCTTGCCCGCGGGGTTGTATCGAGGTAATCCCGGATTTCGCGTACATGCGCTGGTCGGCTCTTTAGGCTCGGGGGATCGTTCCAGCGCAAGACCTTAGCAGGGGAAAGGGGTGAATGCCATGGCTGAACTCGCATCACTGGGAGAGTCGATATCCACCGATATCTGTATCATGGGCGGCGGAATCGCGGGCCTCACCGCCGCCATCACCCTCAAGGAGAAGAGTCCCCATCTCGACGTCCTTATAGTCGAGAAGGCCACTACCGGCTGGGCCGGAAAGGCGGACAGGGGCGGCGGGATACTGGCCTTCCTCACCCCGGATGATATCCCAGACGATTTCATACGCTTTCACGTGCACAACATCGGCTGCTTCCTCGAGGACCAGGAGCTGCTGAGCGAATACGCCCATACCTGCAACAGCGTTCTGGACTACCTCGATGCCTGGGGGGCGAAACTGGCCAAGGAGAGGGACGGCAGCTGGAAGTACATAAAAACGCCCGGGGTGGATGTCCCGTGGGGCATGGCCAGCGTGGAGCTGGACATGTGCCGGTGCCTGCGCAAGCACGCCAGGAAGCTGGAGTGCAGATTCCTGGACAGAACGACCATGGTGGACCTGCTCAAGGAAGACGACCGTGTCGTGGGTACCATCGGGTTCAGTATCGAGGACGGCGGCTGCTGTGTGGTAAGGTCTAAGGCGACCATCCTCGCCAACGGCAGCCAAAACTACCGCGTCCTCCCCATGTGGAGTCCCGGCCGCGGCGACGGCATAGCCGCGGCCTACCGCGCCGGAGCGCAGATGAGGAACGCCGAGTTCGGAAGCTTCGTGAACATGGTGCACGCGGCGAGCCGCGAGGTCATCTTCGGCGCCGAGGACCACATGTACAACGCCTCCGGGGAGGACATATCCGCGAGGTACCGCCCCGGTGTCCAACCGGACATCTGTGCCATGTCCGCCATCGGATGGTACAAGGAATACTTGAACAGCAACGGACCGGTGAGGATCAAGAGCGACGAGAACGTCCTCCAGGCCGGCGCGGAGGTTCTCTTCGCGAGCGACCTGGTCTGGGACCGCCCCGCTGCCATCGCCTTCTGGTCGCGCCTTTGGGAGAAGGGGAAGTCTGTCGAGGTCGAAGGCGCCGCGAATATGCCCGAGGTCATCCCGGGCTTCGTGGGAGAGCAATCGCCGGTCAAGGTCGATCACGGCATGGCCACCACCCTGCCGGGTCTCTATGCCGTGGGGGACGTCAGCTACAGCGGCTCCGCATGGACGGGCGCCGTTCCTTCTCCGCCCGGCCGCATTCGCGGCACCGGCCTCATGAACGCGGTGTGGAGTGCCCGCAGGGGAGCCATGGCCGCGGCGGCGTACGCGGCTGGACTGGTCGAGATCCCTGGCGTGGACCACGCACAAGCCGCGGAGCTGAAGGAGAGGATCTTCGCGCCCCTGCGCGGGGACAGGGGCGTCTCCGCCCTCGATCTCGTACGCGCGATCCAGGATGCGATAACCCCCGTTCGGTACAGCAACTGGAAAAGCGAGGAGCGTATGCGCGAGGCCCTGGGCAAGGTCCTCGAGGTCAAGGGCAGGCTGGCTGACCTGACGGCCGCCGATCCGCACGACCTGTCCCGCTGCAACGAGGCGGTGAGCATGGCCCTCTGCGCGGAGATGTTCTACCGCGCCTCCCTGGAGAGAAAAGAATCGCGTGGCTGGTTCGTGCGGGAGGACTACCCGGAGACGGACAACGCGAACTGGCTGAAGTGGATCGTCCTCGAGGACAAGGACGGTGAGATGTCCGTCTCCACCGAGGATATCCCCATGGCTAGATATCCCATCAAGGTGTGATGGTTTGACCGGGACCGATCGCTGCGGCAAGCCTTCACGCATAGAGGTCGAGGTGAATAGCAAGGAGGGTGAGAGATGGGCCTGAGAAGCATGTTCGTGAGGATGGGGAAGGTATTCCCAGACCCGGTGAGCATGGACGACATCAGGAAAATGAAGCGCCGGGAGCTGACGGAGGAGGAGAAGGGCAAACCGTATGAAAAGTACTACTTCAAGGAACTGGCCGAGATCCCCGCAGCCGACCTGGAGAAGGTCAACGCGGGACCCGTCGATCCCGCCGACGTCACCCCCATCCAGAACCGTAACGACCTCATGAAGCCGGGATACCTGGAGGTGGAGACCGGATACACCGTCATGCCGGACGGCAGCGGTTTCGCGGCCACGCTGGTGAAGATGCCGGGGGTGACGCCCGAGATGCTCGACTGGTGGTTCAACTGGCATCCCCTGGAGGGACTGAGGTACGCCATCTGGTGCCCGGTGGCGCATACCGACATCAGCGTGGAGAATCCCGCCCGGCACCTGGATAGCTCTGGAGTTCCCCTTGAAGAGAGGAATTACGGCAGCACCCACTACCCGGTCGAGGGTTTCAACACGGCGAGTTCGCAGAAGGTATGGATCGAGTTCTTCTCGCCGCAGGATTTCGGCCTGGACATGGCGATGTTCAAGGAGCCGGAGATATCCCGGGCCTACTGCGCCAACGTTATCCTGGACCTTATGAAGACGCCCTTCAACGCGTTCTTTCACTCCGTACGTGAGGTCGAGGACGGGGTGGAGTACCGCAGCCGCTACTGGCTCGGCTACACCATGAACAACGGCGTTCCCAGGAGGGTGAAGCGGCCCCTGCCTTACAAGATGAGCGACCTGGCGCGCAACAACTGCCTGCACAGCCTCATCGAGTATAACAACCTGGCGTCTTTCCTGCCGCAGATATACGAGGAGATGGACGGCAGGATCTAGACCAGCTCTAGCACTCGTTGCAGATGTAAGCCATCGCTCTATCCATGATCCTTAGTCTTTCCTGGTCATTGCCAGCAGGATCTTTTTGACTTGATCGATCACCTCCTGCTTATCGTACTTGCCGAAAATCCAGTGGAGCTCCGCGGTGTATTCCGCGAAGCCCATGAGGGCGAATCCGATGATCTCGGGATTCATTTCCTGCAGGATCCCCCGGTCGACGGCTCTCTCCACGTCCCTGATAACAGGCCTGACGATGTAGTCCAGGCTCTCCTTGTACTTCTCCATGAAGGCCGGATTGTCTGCGACGGCGATACCCCGCAACTGGTTCATCATATCCCGCCATTTGGGGTAGGCATCGAAGAAGGCGTCGGCTCTCTTGATGAGACGCTGGATAATATCCTCCTCCTGCCGTATGCTGTCCCATACTTGGTTGAACATCTGGTGGAAGATGTAATCGGTGCACTCTATGAAGAGCTCCTCCTTGTTGGCGAAGTATATGTAGAAAGTGGATTTACTCATCTGCAATTCGGAGACGATATCCTGGATACTCGTTTTGTCGTAACCCTTCTGGGT
Source organism: Actinomycetota bacterium (assembly GCA_003598015.1). Classification (GTDB taxonomy): domain Bacteria; phylum Actinomycetota; class Geothermincolia; order Geothermincolales; family RBG-13-55-18; genus SURF-21. The sequence continues at coordinate 25,234 of QZKE01000021.1, forward strand.
AAAAAGCCTCGCAGTCGTCTGGATGATCTCTTGCTTCCTGTCGATTGACACCCCCTTGCTTTCGGGCATCTGCCTCTCCGCCTCATAGCGTTCCAGTTCATCCACGATGAACCTGATGGGCATATTCTCCTCTTCCCGCAGATTCTTGATGAGCTTGAGCCGGTCTACTTGCTCTTCCGTGTAGTAAGCCATCGTCTTTCCGGTCTTTATGTGTGGGGATATAAGGCCCTCGCGTGCGTAATATCTGATAGTGGACTTGGGGATACCGGTCAGCGTCTCCAGTTCGCTTATCGTCAAGTATTTCTGCTTATCCATGATCCATGACCGCCTCGCATCCCGATATCGATTGAAACGATTGTTATATTTAATAGTTACTTAAGAGGTTTTGTCAAGTTATAGGCACTCTTAAATGTGATATCGCTATCCAATCGCGGAGGAAATAAGTACTCTGGAATCAAGCTTAATAGGGGGAAAGACGGTGTAATTAAACGCTTGACATATCCCCGGAGCATTTTTATACTATGATAATGTACCGTACCGTACGTTAGTACAAAATATTCCACCAATGGATTAGGCCTGGAGCGCTCTGCCGGTTCCAATGAAAGGAGACTCATATGGATAGAGGAGAGTTCGCGATTATCGGCACGGGAGAGGTGCCCTGCGGTAACTATCCCGAGCGCTCGGAGTTTGAGACAGCCTATACCGTAGCCCGGGCAGCCATCAGGGACGCGGGGATCGATAAGGATGAGATCGGGGCGGTGGTATGCGCCCAGCATATCATGTCCAACCCCAACAACGACTACAACACGGAGATGGTATTCGGCAGACTGCCCGAGGCCATCGGGGCCAAGGGATGCAGGATCACCTGCATGACCTCATCGGGAGGCGCCTCCAGTTTCTCGCTGCGCAAGACGGTGGAGGGCATTCTGCATTCCGGAGAGACGGATACCGTCCTGGTGGTCCACGCCCAGCGTTTCTCCACCTTCACCCCCAACGAGCAGGCCAAGTATTTCTCCATCGCCGGCTCCGACGTGGAATGGGAAGTACCCTACGGCATGACCTATAATGCCCTGGCGGCCATGGTCACCCAGGGATATATGGCCTACACGGGAACCACGATAGAACAGGTAGCCTCCGTCTGCGTCGCATGCAGAAAATGGGCCATGCTGCAGCCCAACGCCATGTTCAATAAAAAGGAGATAACCGTCGAGAAGGTGCTCTCGAGCCGCATGGTCGCCTACCCCCTTACCGCCTTTATGTGCAACGTACTGGCCGACGGCGGCAGCGCCTTCGTCATGACCACCGCGGAGAAGGCGAAGAAGGTATGCGACAGACCGGTGTATATCCTGGGCGATGCCTCGAGCTATTCCCATCGCACCATAACCAGGTCCAAGTCAAGGGACCTGGCCAAGATGGGCGAGTCCATGGCGCCCGTGGCCAGGGAGGCATACGAAAAGGCCGGCCTGGGGCCGGAGGACATGGATATCTACCAGGTCTACGGTTCTTATCCCGCCCTACAGCTCATCGTCATGGACGCCCTGGGCATCTGTGAGCCGGGGCGCTCCGGCGCTCTCGTGGAATCCGGCGAAACCTCACCCGGCGGAAAGTACCCGGTGACCACCAACGGCGAAGCGCTCTCCTTCGGCCATACCGGTACCGGCGTAGGCATCGCCCTGCTGGTGGAGTCGGTACGGCAACTGCAGGGTAAGGCGGGCAAGGCCCAGGTGGAAGGTGCCAGGTTCCTGGTCGAGAACACGGGCGGTGGGGCCTTCATGGACTGCCACTTCACGATCCTGGGCAACGAGATTCCCCATTAAGACAAGCGTCTGGACAGAGCGTACGTCTTCAACGATGAAGGAGGATGGAAAGGTGAGCGAGCAAAATGTAAGCATAAAGGACTTGCTGGGTCTTTCGGATGAAGAGATGCTGAAGCCCCTCCCGATCCCCACCAAGTGGTCCCAGCCCTTCTGGGACGCGGCAAAAGAGCATCGCCTGGTGCTCAAGAAGTGCAGCACATGCGGCAACATCGATCACCCGCCCTACCTCTACTGCACCGCCTGCCAGGCCGACGAGCACGAATGGATCGAGGCATCGGGCAAGGGAACCCTCTACGCGTATGCCGTCAACCATTTCGGAGTCCCCTTTCCCTTCTGGGATGACATGCCGTACGTGCTGGCCATGGTCGACCTCCCGGAGGGTCCGCGCATGATCTCGAATATCGTGGAGTGCGACATCGAGAAGCTCGCGAACGGCATGGAGCTGGAGGTGGTCTTTGACGATGTATCCGGCGAGATCACCCTCCCCAAGTGGAAGCCTGCCTGAGGCCCAACCGGCGTGTGAAAGGAGCAGGATATGCCGGACTATCAATACCTCATCTACGAGATAGAGGAGAATATCGGAAGAATAACCCTGAACCGCCCCAAGAAGCGCAACGCCCTCAATGCGGAGCTCATCGCCGAGCTCAAAGAGGCGGTGCCGCGCATGAACGCGGAGCCAGAGGTACGCTGCGCCATATTAACCGGAAGCGGAGACAAGGCCTTCTGCGCCGGCGCGGATCTCCCCATCTTCGACACCCTGCAGGAGGTGGAAAAGGCCTACGCTTACCTGCGCAACGACGGGGGAACCATCACGCGTGCCCTGGAGACGGCGGAGTTTCCCTGGATAGCGGCCGTGAAGGGCGCCTGCGTGGCGGGAGGGCTGGAGCTGGCCCTGTGCTGCGACATGATCGTGGCGGGCGAGAACTCGTTATTCGGCGTGCTGGAGATAAACATCGGGCTGCTTCCCGGGTGGGGAGGTACGGTACGCTTGCCCAGGGCTATCCCGGTGCGCAAGGCCAAGGAGCTTCTCTTCACCGGGGCGATGATCGATGCCCAGGAGGCATGGCGCCTGGGGTTGGTGAACAAGGTGGTCGCGGTGGACCAGGTGGAGGACGAGGCCATGAACATGGCGCGCACCATCGCTTCCAAGTCAAGGGCCGCCGTTCGCGCGGGAATGAACATCGTGAATAACTCCCTTACCTGTGACGACATCGACGCCGCCCTGGCCATCGAGCGGGGCACCATCATGACCCTGGTGGGCGCGGAAGAGACGCGCAAGTACCTGGAGCCGGCCATCCGCATGATGCAGGATATGGAAAAGAAGGGTTGAGAGGGGAGCGCATATGGACTTCATGCTGACCGAGGAACAGAAGATGCTCCGGGATACCTTCCGCGAGTTTTCGCAGAAGGAGCTTACGAAGGAGTACGTACGGTGGTTGGATGAGAACTGCGACTTCCCCCCCGAGGACATGGTCAGAAAAATCGCGGACCTCGGCTTCTTCGGCATCTCCATTCCCGAGGAATACGGGGGAGCCGGAGCGGGCATGTTCGACCTTTGCGTGGCCCTGGAGGAGCTGGCCACGGCCAGTGTCGCCATGGCAATATCCATGGGGCTCACGCCCGCCTTCGGTGGAAGGCCCGTTGCCGAGCTGGGCACGGAGGAGCAGAAGCGCGAGCACCTGCCCAAGATCGCCGAGGGGAAGGAGAAGTGGTGCATGGCCCTGACGGAGCCCGCCGGGGGAACCGACATCCTGGGGGCCATCGCCACCACCGCCGCAAGGGACGGGGACGCATACGTCGTGAACGGCTCGAAGATGTTCATATCCGGCGCCCACGTGGCGGATTGGATATTGCTGATAGCCATCACCGACAAGGAGGTCAAGCGCTCGAAGGGCCTTTCCGTCTTCATCGTCGATGCCCGCAGCCCCGGCGTTACCATCAACCTCATCGACAAGGTCGGCATCCATGCCTGCGGCACCACCGAGATCTTCTTCGAGGACGTGCGGGTTCCGGCGGCCGACCTGCTGGGTAGCGAGAACATGGGCTGGTATCACATCCTGGGCACCCTCAACCCTGAACGTATCGGCACCTCCATGCTTTCGCTGGGCATCGCCAAGGCCGCCTTCGACGATGCCCTGCAGTATGCCAAGGATCGTACGGCCTTCGGCAAGCCCATAGGACAGTTCCAGATCATCCAGCACTATCTCGCGGATATCGCCATCGAGATCGAGAACGCCCGCAACCTCATTTACAAGTGCGCATGGCTATGCGATGCGGGTGAGCGTTACGACGTGGAGGCCACCATGGCCAAGATCGTTGCCTGCCGCGCCTCGGAAAAGGCGGCCCTGCACGGCATGGAGATATTCGGCGGGTACGGTTTCACCATGGAATACGACATGCAGCGGTACTTCCGCGACTACAAACAGATGATGTTCAGCCCCATCTCGGACGAGATGAGCATGAACTATATCGCCCAGAGCTATGGACTGCCCAAGTCATATTGAGTGGTTGGCAATAGAGGAGGGATCTAGATGTATACGTTAGGGGATGTACCAAGGAAGGGGAATACACTCTATCCGCACAAGGAGGCGATGGTATTTGAGGACACAAGGATCACTTACGCCCAGATGGAGGAGAGGGTAAACCGGCTCGCCAACGCCATCCTGGACCTCGGATACAAGAAGGGCGACCGCCTGACCATACTCGCGGAGAACACCTTTAAATACATGGAGGTCTATTTCGCCGCCGGCAAGGCCGGCATGAGCGTCACCCCCCTCAACTTCCGCCTCTCCGACGGGGAGCTCACCCATATCGTAAACGACAGCGAAGCCGTCCTCCATCTGGCGGGGGAGGGATACGAGGAACGGTCGCTGGGCCTGAAGAAGGAGTTCAAGAAGATCAAGGGATGGATCTCGCTGGACAAGGAGAGCGACGGCTATCTCTTCTACGAGGACCTCATGGTCGGTGCCTCGCCCAATGATCCCTGGATAGACGTGGACGAGGACGAGATGGCCATACTCATGTACACAGGGGGCACCACCGGGCTCCCCAAGGGGGTCATGCTCTCCCACCGCAACCTGATGACCGCGGCATACGGCTGCATCCTGGTTTCGGGTTTCAATGCCGACGATGCCACCTGCTTCGTCCTTCCCCTCTTCCATATCTCCCTGTGGCCGGCTCTGTGCGTGCTCATGATGGGGGGGAAGGTGGTCATCATGCCGCGGCCAGACCTGGTGGAGATATTGCGGTTGATCCAGGACGAGCAGTGCACGCACATCAACCTCGTCCCCACCATCTACGGCTGGCTACTGAACCTACCCCAGGTAGACGAATACGACCTCTCGAGCCTGAGGATCATGACCTATGCCGGGAGCCCCTTCCCGCCCGATGTGCTCAAGCGGTGCATAAACAAGTTCGGCAATATCTTCGCCCAGGGTTATGGACTGACCGAGGCGGCTCCGGTAGTGTCTTTTCTCATGCCCGAGGACCACGTGCTGGAAGGGCCGGATGAGCTCACCAGGCGGCTTAGCAGCGCCGGTAAGGAAGCCCACGTCGTAGAGGCAAGAGTGGTGGACGAGAACGACGAGCCGGTGCAGGTGGGCGAGATCGGCGAGATCGCAGCCCGCGGCAGGAACATCATGATGGGCTACTGGAAGAACCCGGAGCTCACCGCGCAGGTGCTCAGGGGCGGCTGGCTGCACACCGGCGATATGGGCACGGTCGATGAGGACGGATACATCTATCTCATGGACCGCAAGGCGGACATGATAATCACCGGGGGAGAGAACGTCTATCCCAAGGAAGTCGAAGATGTGCTCTACGAGCATCCCGCCGTACAGGAATGCGCGGTCGTGTCCGCGCCGGACGAGAGGTGGGGGGAGAAAGTCCAGGCGGTAGTCGCCTTGAAGGAAGGGGCCTCCGCTACTGAAGAAGAGCTGATCGCGCACTGCAAGAAGAGTCTCGCCGGCTATAAATGCCCCAAGGCCGTGCAGATATGGGATTCCCTGCCCAAGACCCCGATCGGGAAGATCGTGAGAAAGGATATAAAGAAGAGTTTCTGGGGCGACCAGGAAAAGAGAATCGGATAAGGATTCAGGAGGTTATCATGGCCAAGAAAGACAATCCCTTCAAGAACCTGCTCAAGCCGATCAAAATCGGGCCGGTCGAGCTCAAGCACCGCATGGTGCTCGCACCGATGAACGACACCCTCTCCGGCCATAACGGCGAAGCGACAGAGCAATTGATCTCCTACTACGCCGCTCGGGCCAGGGGCGGGGCATCCCTGGTCATAACCGGCGCGATAATGGGGACAAAGCTGGCTTCGCAATTCGTATGGGGGCGCAACCTGTACTGTTTCCATCCCGGCCACATCCAGGGGCTGAAACTGTTGACCGATCGCATCCATTACTTCAGCTCACAGGCCTGTGCCCAGATCACCATCGGGTTCGGGCGCCAGGGGCATTCCGCCGACCACCACGAGCTCGCTCCCGCTGCCACGGCGGGCCTTCCCTATGAGATCGCCCTCGAAAAAGGCCCCAAAGCCATCGAGATCGCGTGGAAGAACATCGAGCATCCTCGCTCCTTCCTGGTGGGCCAGATGACCCGGGAGATGACCATCGATGAGATACACAGCGAACAGAAGGAATTCGCCCGCAGCTGCCAGCTGCTGGTTATCGCCGGGTTCGACGCCATCGAGATCCACGCGCCCCATGGCTACCTGGAGCACCAGTTCCTATCCCCCTTTTCGAACAAGCGTACGGATATGTACGGAGGGGAATGGAGAAACCGCAAGCGTTTCTTAAACGAGGTCACCGAACAGGTACGCTATGCCGTAGGCACCGGTGTCGCCCTTGGAGTACGCATCAGCGCCGAGGAGCATATGGAAGGGGGCCTTACCCGCGAGGAGATGATCGACGTCGGCAAGGACCTCGAGGAACGCGGCATCGACTATCTGAGCCTCTCCGACGGCGGCGGATACGAGGAGGGCGGTCACCTGGTCCCGGACAAGGACCGAGCCAAGCACATCCCGGAACACGGAAGGGACTTCAAGAAAGCCATCAAGATCCCGGTCATGGTCGCCTCCCAGCACGACCCAGTCAAGGCGGACGCAGATATCGGCGATGGCATGTTCGATCTCTCGGCCCTGGGACGGCAGCTGTTCATCGATCCCGAGTATCCCAACAAGATAGCGGAGAATCGCCCCGACGATATCAAGAGATGCCGCTATTGCCATACCTGTCTTGGCATATCCCTGGCCGGGGCCGGCATCGCATGTCCGCACAACCCGGAGCTGGGTCGTGAGTACGCCAACCCTGAATATATGATCGGACCGCGCACCGAGCAGGAGCTCATCATTTCGCGCGGCATGCTGGCCGGTGACATGCCCTGCCTGGACAGACCGTGGTGGAAGCCGGAATTCCCGATTGTCGAGAAGGCCTGGCGTAAATTCCGCGGCCCCGGCCGGAGATAGGAAGGCATCAGGCAAGTTCGCGGCCGGCGAAGCCTCAAGTCAAGGAGGAGATCATGAGTGAAGGATTCGAGAAGGACGGTTTCTTCAAGATCGACCCCGAGCCCCACCTGCTGGGAGAGATGGAGCCCATCAACCATTTCCCCGGGGTGCAGATGTGGTGGCGGGCGATAGAGAACATCAGGCGGCCTCTGTTACTGGGAATGAAGCCCTATGTTTTCGAAGGACTGGACCCCAAGGAGCTGAATAAGGATGAGGACCCCGAGGCGCTCCTCGAGTATATGGACAAGTACGGGGTGGACATCGCCTGCTGCCTGCCCGAGTCGATGATGGACACCACCGGCTATACCAGCCGCTGGATGAGCAACGGGGCCATGGCCAGGGTGGTGGATTCCCACCCCGACCGCTTCATGTACCAGCCCAACATCTCCCCCATCAAGTTCAAGGGCGTGCAGAACACCATTTGGGAGTTGGAGTACTGGGTGAAGGAGAGGGGAGCGAAGATCTTCAAGTTCTATCCCCCCGAGGACACCTACATGAACGACCCCGACCTCTGGCCCTTCTACGCCAAGGCGGAGGAGCTCCAGATAGTCCTGGACATCCACACCGGCTTCTGCTGGGTCCCCCCAGGCAAGAGCAAGTACGCCCTGCCCCTGCAGCTTGACGACGTGGCAAGGGACTTCCCCGACCTCAAGCTGGTGGCCTTCCACATGGGCTACCCATACTGCGACGACCTCAACATGGTGGCCATGGGGCACCCCAACATCTATCCCTGCCTCTCCCTGCTCATCCCCTGGGCGATAGGGGCGCCGCGTAAGTTCGCCAAGATCCTCGGCGAGGCCATGCGTTTCGTGGGCCCGGACCGCATCATCTGGGGCTGCGACTACGCAGGTTTCGGAGTGCAGATCAAGACGGCGGTAATGGGTCTGCGAACGTTCCAGTTCCCCGAGGACATGCAGGAGGATTACGGTTACCCCGCCCTCACCGACGAGGACCGCGCCAAGATCTTCGGCCTCAACCTGGGCGCCTTGCTGGGGGTGGATACCTCGAGGAGAAGGGTGGGAACCAAGGGATAGGTTCCGTCAAGGAAGGCCTTTCGCGTCGACGGGATCGAGGTCGGATGCGGGTTGTGAGAAGCCGCTTTTCTCGTGCAGGGATGGCGGCGCCTATGAGGCTGCGAAAAAGTCACCGTACGACATTCGCTTTGGACGACATGGCGAGGGCGATTGGCTCAATGTGCGCGCAGGAAACTCAATGCCTATATCCGGAACGGAGTAAGATAGTCACATCGTTTGGTGGAAACGGGAAATACCGTTGCATAGACAGGGGGTGCACCATGGAGATCTCGGTAAGTGATTGGTTGCAGGCTGCGGACCACGAGGTCGAATTGCGACGATGGCGTGAGCAGTCCGGCGGAAAGACGAAGCACTTTTCGGTCGAACATCATTTCCCGCACACCTCCCCCGAGATGGTTTTCTGGTACCTGACCAACTTCGACCGTGAATCATACCTTATGTGGCACCCCGCGCATATCGGACTGCAGTGGGAAGATAAAGTGGCGGGGCCTGGCGCCATACATATCGCATGGGAAAAGGTCCTGGGGAAGCTGGCGGCATATCGCATCCGTCTGGATACGCCGGATGTGTCTCCCATCCCCCCAAAGGAAACGAGTATCGCAGTTATGTTGAACGTCATCGATACGGAAGGCGAGATCCTTTTCTACATCCTCAACGAGATCGAGCAGGTAGCCGAGGGGATGAAGATAACCTGCACCTTTATATTCCCCGAGGCGGCCCCTGAGGAGTTTATCGAAGCCCATCGCCAACACAACATCGAGGAACTACAGGGTCTGGTAAACAAGGCGGTTCCTTATCTGATCCAGAAGACCTTCGGCTATATGATCGAGCCCGGGAAGCTGGCCGCATACGGTCTGATCGTCCCGGCGGATGCTTCGTAGATCTTGGCCGCCGCTAAAGCGGAATATGGATGGGGGGAACGGGTATTGAAAGCAAGTGAGGTATTCCATACTACACCTCCGGATGGTCTTTACCGGGTAGGGGTCAGGATCGCATGGCTGGAGTTCGAGGGGCGCAAGTTACGCGTGGTGATCTGGTATCCCGCCCTGGAGGTGGAAGGCGCCGAGCCGTATGTGTTCAAGCACGATGAGATAAAAGCCGCGGTGAAGGGATCGGCCGTCCTAGACGCTCCACCCGACAGGTCGGGTGCGCCCTATCCCCTGATCGTCTATTCACCAGGCCTGACCGGCCCCGCTGACGTCTCGGTATTCTACACCCAGAACCTGGCGAGCCATGGCTACATCACCATTGGCATCGATCACCTGGATGCGGGACAATGGGACCTTATGTTCAGGGATGGCAACTGGAGAAACCTCCTGCGCTTCTTCCCGAGGATACTCAAGGAGTTCGTGGTGGGGAATCCAAGCGATACGGTGCTCGTTGCTTTCTCGGGGCATTTCCGCGGCACTGAGTTCGGCTTGAGCTACCGCCCGCCGGAAGCGCGCCTCGTATTCGACCAGGCTGCAGTATGGAACGAGGATGCTTCGTCCCCGCTGCATGATATGATCGCATGCGATACCATAGGTATGACCGGCCATTCCCTGGGGGCGTGGACATCCCTTCTCTTCGGGGGGATGTCGCTCAAGTATGATGCCGCATTATGCTCAAGCGATTTCAGTATCAACAGGGGATGTATCGCCGATCACGACCCCGGCTGTACACTGTCAGCCAGGTCACTGGAGAACCCCTTTACGCTGCGGGATGAGAGAGTAAAGGCGATACTCCCCATGGGCTCGCCGATCTTTCACAGGAACGCACCCGAGAACGCGGCGGAGATCAAGGTTCCACTGTTATTTCTGAGCGGCGACGACAGGAGATGGGAAGCCACCGTCTACAGGCAGAAAGAGGTCTACGATAGCGCGCCCAGCCCGAAATACATGGTCATCATCAAAGATACCGACCACTTCGTTATCTGCGATATGTTGCTTGGTTCGCCTTACACGAGACGCGCTCCCCTCCCAAGATTCAGGGCGCATTTCCGGGAGAAGGCGCAGGCTTACAAGGATTACTCGGCAGCCTTCTTCGATCTCTATCTCAGGGGTGATGACGGGAAGGCGGCCATCCTGAAGGAGCCGAACCAACCTTTCGTAAAACAAGTGTGGCACGAAACCTGATTGCCCGAGAGGTTTTATCCCCCCGCGCCGGAGGCAGTGACCGCGGCGTCCATCCAGGGGCTCGAGGATTACGATGGGTTTGACGACCGCCAGCGGCACGCGGTTTATAGGGAAAACGCCCTGGCTCTGTTTCCCCGCTTCGCATCCGCATAGGCGATTCTTTCAGATACGGCGGAACGTCTGCTTCAGCGGTGAACGCGTGAATCAACGTCCCGGAGTATCGCAATCCCGATGGATGCCTCAACCCCGCGGCACGGATCGACATGACGCAGGCGATGCCTTCCACGGATCCGGCTACCGGAAGCGCCAAGTGCGTCTATGGTGGAAGGGTAGACGGTCCGGACTAGTGAGTATGCGCATATATAGATCCCGCACCGGGAGTGTAGAATATCTGTATCGGGAGGTACGTCTATTTGATCTCAGCTGGAAGTTGAGGGAGGAGCGCGATCATGAGGACCAAGCAAGAATACATCAGGGGTCTATCGAAGATGCGGCGGAACATCTACTTCGATGGTGAATTGATCGACCGCGACAGCGAACTGCAGATGGACTGCATCAACGTTATCGGGACCACTTTCGACGAGGCGGAGAAGCCCGAAAACGAAGATCTCATGACCGCGACCTCCCATCTCACCGGCCACAAGATCAACCGCTTCACCCATATCCACCAGAACACCGAGGACCTGCACAGGAAGCAGGACATGACCAGATTCCTCTGCCAGAAGGTCGGGGGATGCATACAGCGCTGCATGGGCATCGACGGGACCAACGCCATCTACAACGTCTCCTACGAGGCGGACAAGCAGAACGAAGGCGCCACCACGTACCACGAGAACTTCAAGAAGTGGCTCGTACGTTTCCAGGACGAGGACCTGGTAGGCTGCTGTGCCCAGACGGACGTGAAGGGAGACCGCATGCGCCGGCCGGCCGACCAGCCGAACCCCGGCGCCTATGTGCGCATCAAGGAGAGGCTCGAGGACGGCATCGTGGTCGAAGGGTGCAAGCTCCACATCTCGGAAGCCTCGGTCGCCGACGAGGTCCTCGTGGTGCCGACCCGCGCCCTGCGCCCCGAGGACTCAGACTATGCCGTCGCCTTCGCGGTTCCCGGCGACTGGGAAGGCATGAAACAGGTGATTACCGTCCACAACCTGCGTCCGAGGGAGGTCTACAAACGGGGGTTCGTCCCCGGAGCGACCGATTCCTACCTCATCTTCGAGGACTGCTTCGTCCCCTGGGAGAGGGTCTTCCTGGCGGGCGAGCACCTGCACGGAGGAGCCCTCGCCCTGCTCTTCGCCCTCTTCCACCGCCACTCCTATTCGGGATGCAAGCCGGCGATCGGGGACATCATGCTGGGGACGGCGGCCCTGGCGGCGGAGATGAACAACATCCACAAACAGCCTCACGTGCGGGAGAAACTGGCGGAGATCATCATGCCGGGCGAACTCGGCTACGCCGCGGGATACACGGCGTCGGCCCTCGGAAAACCCGAGGTTTTCCTGCCGGGGGTCGGATTCGTGCCCTACGGCCCCGGCTCCTACATCCCGCATTCGATATACTGCAACGTCGGCCGCTGCCTCACCGGCGAGGCCGTCTGGCGTGAATCGGAGATCCTCTGTGACATCGCGGGCGGCGTCGTCGCCACCTTCCCGCACGAGAAGGATTTCACGAATCCGGAGACGGGCGAACTGCTCAGGAAATACACCGAGCGCAATCCGGATATCCCGGTCGAGGACCAGGCGCAGTTCTGGAGATACCTCGGAGACCTCCTCTGCTCGGCGACGGGTGGGATCGTGAATATCGGTAACTACCACGGCGGCGGTTCCCCCATCATGGAACAGATCGCGATCACGACCCAGTACGATATCGAGTCCAGAAAAAAGCTGGTGCGGTACCTGGCCGGGATGAGCGGCGGCGATCGCGAGGTCCTTGCCGAGCGGAACAGATAGGTCTATATCCATACGGGGTCTCAAGGGAAACCGAGAGCGACCGGAATCCGCATGATGGTAGGATTTAGGCGGATCAGGAGCTTAGGCGCCGGGCCCGCCCAATGGCAATAGGCTTGCATAAGAGTGCGATCAGCACATGTCCAACATGGACCCGAGGGGGGAGAAGATGAAATCGTTGAAGAGGTTTCAGCCCGACTGGCGAGAGGACGTTCCGGCGGCGGACTCATACCGGTCCATTTTCAAATACGACCCGAACAAGTTCAAGCACCCCAGCACCGGCTGGTACGAGATGTTCAAGAGCGAGTTCGCAATGACCGACGCGGACTTCCAGGAGAGGCAGCCGGGCGGCGATGAACGGGTCGTGCTCGACCGCAAGCCACGGCTGAGCGAAAGCCAGGTCAATGCCTTCAGGAGGATCGTCGGGGAGGAAAACGTCGCCACCGACGACTACAGCAGGGTCAAGTTCAGCCATGGCAAATCCCTCGATGAAGCGCTTGCCCTCAGGGTCGGCAAGGTGGGCAGGGTACCCGACCTCGCCGTGCATCCGCGCAACAAGGAAGAGATCGCGGAGATCGTCAAGTACTGCAATGCCGAGAGGATCCCCATCATCACCTATGGAGCCGGATCGGGAGTGGTCCTGGGCATGAGGGCCAGCGAGGGCGGCATCGCACTGGTCCTGAGGACCCACATGAACAAGGTCTTGTCCATCAGCGACCTCAACCAGACAGCGGTGGTCCAGCCCGGGATAATAGGCCCGGATTACGAAGCAGCCCTGAATGATGCTCCCAGGCTGTTCGGCTCAACGCGCAGCTACACCTGCGGTTATTTTCCGCAGTCCTTCGAGCTGGCGTCGGTGGGCGGGTGGATAGCGACCCTGGGATCAGGGCAGGCTTCGACCTACTACGGCGACGCCTGCGATATCGTTCTCAGCCAGGAGGTTGTGACCCCGGTTGGAGAGATAAAGACCAAGGATATCCCCGGAACCGCCACCGGGCCCAAGGTGAACGACATCCTCAAGGGAAGCGAGGGAACCTACGGCATCCTGGTCGAAGCCACCATGAAGATCTTCAGGTACATGCCCGAGAACACCCAGCGCTTCTCCTTCATGTTCCCCTCGTGGGAGTCCACGGTTGATGCGGCCAGGGAGATCATGCAGGGCGAGTTCGGCCTGCCGGCGGTGTTGCGCATCTCGGATCCCGAGGAGACCGAGATCGGGCTCAAGCTCAAACTGAAGGGCTTCACCGGCAGCATCCTCGACGGGCTTCTGAGGAGGCGGGGATTCATTCCCATGCAGCGCTGCCTGTGCATCGGGACGGTGGAGGGCGAGGAGGGATACGCGAAACACGTCAGGAAGATGGCCTCGAGGATCGCGCGCTCCCTGGGCGGCATGTCGCTTACCGGTTACGCCACCCGGCAGTGGGAGCACGGCAGATATTCCGACGTGCACATGAGGGAGGACCTGCTGGACTACAGCATCATCATCGACACGCTGGAAACCGGCGTCACGTGGGAGAACCTGCATCGGCTGCATGGGGGAGTGCGGTCATTCGTGAAGCGAAGGCCGGGGACGATATGCATGACCCATGCTTCGCACTTCTACCCGCAGGGGACCAACCTGTATTTTATCTTCATGATGAGGCCCAAGGACGCCGAAGAGTTCTTCCGCTTCCGCGAGGGGGTGGTGGACAGGATGGTCGAACACGGTGGATCCATCAGCCATCACCATGGCATCGGCACGATGTTCGCACCCTGGATGGAGCCCCATCTCGGCCGGGAACAGATGGAGGTGCTGCGGGCGCTGAAGAAACACTTCGACCCGCGCAACATCATGAACCCGGGCGGAGTCCTCGATCTGGATCCACGGGAGGAAGCGGATTGAACCGCACCCCGTACCTCGGCGCTCTCTGCATGAGATTACGGGAAGGCGGCCAGCCATGCGAGGCGAGGCCCCCCGGCTCAAGGCCTGTATTTCTTCACCGCAGCGAGCATGGCTTTGACGTTCTCGGGCTTGGCGTCGATGGGGATCGAGCAGCCGGAGCTCAGGATGAACCCCCCCGTCCTGGCCGATCTCGGTGATGAGTCTGTGGCAGTACTCGTCAACCTCATGTTCATCGGTCAAGGGGAGTGTGAGGCACACCGTCCCGCATGACCAGGGCGGGACTTCTCACCGCCGCGATATTCTCCAGCGGATCGTTTTCGTACAGAACTATATCACCCCGATATCCCGCTTTGATCCGCCCGACGTCATCTACGCGCAGCAGCCTGGCCGCATCGATGGTCGCGGACCGCAGGGCCTGCGCGTTGCTCAAGCCGGCCTCGGTCATGCGGCACAACTCCTCGGGAAGGATCCCCATCATCATGTGCACGCCGGCATCCGACGCGGCGCCGATGAGGATACCGCTGTCCGCGAGCAGCTTCAGGTTGCGCATCTTCTGGAACACGAGATCCCGCACGAACGCCAGGTCCATGATCTTGCGGCGCGGCTTCAGGCCGTAGATATCCTGCCCCGCCGCGACCTCGTGCAGCAGGCGGGTGATATCCCCCCGCGGCCTGGGCAGGAGATTGGACTTGCCCTCCTCGATCATGTGCAGGAACTTCTGCGGTTCGTGCGCGAACGCGGACTGCTCCAGGTCCGACGTCACGGGGAGGCCGCGTTCGGCCATCCTGGCGAGGGTCCGGGCGTCGATCTCGCCGTCCTCGGTTATGTGCTCGAGGGTATCGAAGGGCAGCTCGAGCAGCTCTTTCAGGTCCTGCAGCCAGTAATGATGCACGGCCACCGGCAAGCCGTGATGGTGCGCGCGGTCCGCGATGGCCCGGAAGAGCCGCGCGGAGGGTTTGCTCAGCGGCGTCCGGGCCATGTCGAAGAGGGCACCCTGGTAGCCGATCTTGATCCAATCCACACCCGCCCCGGCCAGTCTATCGACCCACGAGACGGCATCCCGTTCGCCGGCGAGCTCCAGCTTCAGCGGTCCTCCCAGGACGCGCTGGTAGAATTGATCCCTGGGTACGTACGGCGGATAACCGCCTTCCACGGTGAGCATGGGACCCGCGCACAGGACCCTGGGAAAACCCGAGCACGCATCCTCGGCGAGCGATTTGAACAGGAGCGAAACCCTCAAGACCGACATCATGTCCCGCACCAGGGTGACGCCGCTCTGCAATTGGGCGCGATGGTTGAGGTATACCTGTCTCAACAGCCACCGGAAATCCGAGATCCCGGGCAGCGCGGTGATGAAGATGCCGCAGATATGCACATGGCAGTCGATGAGTCCCGGAAGGGCGAAGCGGTTCCTGCCCTCCAGGACCTTTAATCCCCGGGAATCTAATTCACCGGCGGGGGCGACCAGGGATATCCTTCCATTTTCCAGCTTGATGTCGCTGGGCTCAGCCCGGGTGCGTTCCTCTTCCACGTCCACCAGGCGGACATCCTTCAGGAGCACCGGTACGTCTTTGTATTCGTATGCAGGTCCCTTCCATGCTCGGTGTGCGGCGCCGGCGGCGCGCGCGAAGCTCTCCACTGCGTGCATCAGCGAAGCAACGGCATGCATGGACATGATGCGTCTATCCTTTCAGCAACCTGGGTACAGCCCGTCAGTATTATAGGCCATTGCGGGGCACTGCCGCTCTTGCAAGAACCGGATCTACCATGCGCGAGGCATCGCTGGCGATGCGAGCGTGCGGACCGGCCCTATTTACTGCTCGCGATGTCGCTCTTCTTTTTGCCGGGGATGAGACCCAGCAGGGGCTTGACGGCCTCGCCCAGGAGCATGATGGCCAGGGTGATGCCCAGACAGAGCGCCCACTGCCGGGGCGTGAGCGCGGTGGTGTTGAAGGCATCCTGCAGCAGCGGTATCTCGGTTATGACCACCATCCCCGCGATGGCCCACAGGAAGGAGAGGAAGAGCTTGAGGTTGGAAAGGCTCTCGCGGCGGAAGACGCTGATATCGGGGTAGCGCAGGTTCAGGGCTATGGCGATGTGGGATATGGCGAATACCGTGAGCGCCATGGTCTGCGCCGTGGCCGCGTTGTTGTCGGTGTGCATGACCCATTGCCGCGCCAGCAGTGCGGCGGCAGCCATGAGTATCCCCGAGAAGGCGATCTGGATGCCGGTGCGCAGGTCGATGATGGGTTGACGGGAGGGCCTGGGCTTGCGCTGCATGAGACCCGGCGTAGGCGTGTCGAAACCCAGGGCCGCCCCGATGAAGAGCAGGGCGCCGAAGTGCACCCATATCACCTGCCCGGGCGTGAAGAGGGAGACGCTCAACAGGACGCCGGCCGCGAGGAAGCCCAGGATGAAGCCGACCAGGTTGGACATCTGCATGCGGATGAATTTCATGAGGTTGTCGTAGATTATGCGCCCTTCCTCGACGGCGCCTACGATGGTGCTGAAATTGTCGTCGGCCAACACCATGTCCGATGCCCCCCTGGCCACATCGGTGCCGGAGAGGCCCATGGCCACGCCGATGTCCGCGGTCTTGAGGGCGGGCGCGTCGTTGACCCCGTCGCCGGTCATGGCCACGATATCGCCCCTGACCTGGAGGCTCTTCACCATGCGCACCTTGTCCTGGGGCGCCACGCGGGCCAGCACCCCTATGCCGTCGATCTGGCTCGCCACCTCTTCGTCGCTCATGGCCTCGAAATCCGTGCCCGTGATCACCCGACCCTCTATGCCCAGTTCGCGGGCGACGGCCGCCGCGGTGACCGCGTGGTCCCCGGTTATCATGCGTACATGGATGCCTGCCTTCTTGCTCTCGGCGATGGAGTCCTTGGCCTCCTTGCGCGGGGGGTCCTGAATACCGACCAGGGAAAGGAGGGTCAGGTCACTTACATCCTGAAGGAGGTCTCCCCCGGGGTCGAAGGTCTGCGGGTCGAAGTCGCGGCTGGCCACGGCCAGCTCGCGCAGGCCGTCCCCGGCCAGTTTCTCGATCACCTCACTCACCTGCCCGGCCATTTCATCGTCGAGGGAGGCCGTTTTCCCGTCCAGCATGCGGATATGGCTGGAACGTTCCATGAGTTTATCCGGCGCTCCCTTGACGAAGCAGCGGACCACCTTATCGCCCGCTCCGGCGTCCATCTCGTGGAAGGTGGCCATGAGCATGTACTGGGAATCGAAGGGCAGGGTGGCCAGGCGCGGGAAATGCGCCCGGGTTGCCTCGGCGTCTATGCCTTGTTTGGCCGCCAGGACGACCAGGGCGCCCTCGTTGGGGTCACCGACGCATTTCCCGTCGTGCACGGTGGCGTCCGAGCAGAGCACCATGGGAAGGAGCACCGGTTCCAGGTCCACGTCTCCCTGGCCGGCGATGCGCTGTATGTCGCCGTCGGTGGAGTAGCCGTGCCCGGTCACGTTATAGCGGGCTCCGGGCAGGATGAGGGTGCGCACGGTCATCTGGTTCATGGTCAGGGTACCCGTCTTATCCGAGCAGATGGCCGAGGTGGAACCGAGGGTCTCCACCGAGGGCAAGTGCTTGATGATGGCTTTCCTCCTGGCCATGGCCACGGTCCCGATGGAGAGGATGGAGGTCACCACCGCGGGCAAGGCGTCGGGGATGGCCCCCACGGACAGCGCCACGCCGAGGGTGAAGAGGGCCGAGAACTCCTCACCTTCAATCAGGCCGGAGACCAGCACGCTCGCGAAGGCTACGCCGGCCATGATCAGGATGATGCGTATGAGCTGGTCCAGCTGCTTCATCAGCGGCGTCTTCTCTTCCCTGGCTTCCTGAAGGCTGTCGGCTATCCCCCCCACCTGGGTGGACATGCCGGTGGCCGTGACCATCATCTCGCCGCGTCCCCGCGTGGCGTCGGTGTTCATGAACAGCATGTTGACGCGGTCGCCCAGGGGCACATCGGGCGTGGCAATGGCATCCGTGCTCTTGAGTACGGGCGAGCTCTCCCCGGTGAGCGTGGATTCCTCCACCTCCAGCGTGGCGGCCGAGAGCAGCCTTCCGTCGGCGGGGATGCGGTCGCCCTCGCGGATTAGCAGTATGTCCCCGGGGACGAGCCTGGCCGCGGGCAGCGAGACCACTTCTCCGTCGCGCCTCACGTGGGCCTCCGGCACCAGCATCCCTTTCAGGGCATCCACGCTGCGCTGGGCTTTGCTCTCCTGTATCATGCCCAGGATGGCGTTGAACACGGTGACGCAGACCAGGAGGCCGGTGGTGGAATAATCGCCGATGATGATGCTGACCGCCGCGGCTCCCACCAGTACCAGCTGCATAAGCGGGCGGTACTGGCGCAGGAAGGCCGCGACCACGGATTCCCGTTTCTCCTCCGCGAGCTCGTTGGGCCCGTACTCCTCCAGGCGCTTCTCAGCCTCGGCGGCGCTCAGCCCGGATGAGGGACCGACACCGAGCTTGCGGGTACATTCCTCGACGTTGAGGGCGTACCAGGCGGCGTCCGCTCCTGCTGAAGTGGTAGGCTCCCCCTGTTTGCGCTTCCTCTTCATGCTGACCTCATTCCCTCGCCCGTGACTCTGCATCCACACTTTCATGTAATTCGGCTTCAGGCGGGGGTTTAATTAGTGGGCGCATCGCATACGGTTCGCACGAGGCCGCTCCACCGGCGCGGCGGTTTCCCGGATACGGGGACCGGAAGGCCGTCCGCCCTAGGGAGCGTACCCCACCACGTCGTGGCCGCCGTCCCAGGTCCCGTTGTAATTGAAGTACATAGGCCTCTCTACCATGATGTCGGGGCCCTCCGTGACCCGCAGGCGGCAGGAGAGCTGGTAGCCCACCCCGGCATGCATATTGACCGGTAGGGTGTAGCGGCTCTTGGGAGCTATGGGAACGATGCTGGGGGCAAGGGGCCCTACCTCCTGGGTATAGTAGGCCACCTCCACCTTGGCCTCCGCATCCCCGGTGTTCTGGATGCACAGCCACTCCTCGAAGTTGTTCCCGGTGAAGCCCTCTGCGAAGAACCAGGTGCCGGCCTGGTAGGGGACCCCGATGACGCAGTGGCCGCCCTGCCAGTGATGGTAACCCATGCCCAGGTAGTCGAAGTACATGGGCCGTTCGGCCAGGAAGACCGAAGCGCAGTCCAAATGGACGGACACGTCCTTCAAGGTCCCCACCTGGGAGGGCACGAAGATGGTGAAGCGCCGGCCGGCCTCTATAGTGTAGCTCTTGGGGACCGGCTCACCCTGCCCCGGCCCCAGTTGGTAGGTGGCCTCCACGGTGATGGGGAAGGCGTTGGGGTTCTGCAGGGTTATCCACTCCTCGAACTCGCTGCGGGTGGTGCCCTCGGCGAAATAGTACTCCCGGGCCAGGTTGGGTGCTCCCATCACGCAGTGGCCCCCCTCCCAGTTCCAGGCGTTGGTTCCCTGGTAGGTGAAGTACATGGGGCGCTCGGCCACTACGGGCTGGGTGGAGGTGAGCTCCAGGGAGGTCTGGTAACCGTTGCCCAGGATCTGATTGACCTTGAAGCTGGCGCGGGAGTGGGCGGCAACGGATAAGCCGGTGACCTCCTTGAGCCCCTCTTCCTGGGTCTGGAAGCGGAAGATGAGATCGGCTGCGGCGTCCCCCGGGTTGAGCACGCATATCCATTCCTCGAAGCCCGGTCCAGTATAACCCTCGGCGAAATACCAGCTGTTCGAGGGAATGGTTGCGCCGATGGTGTCATGGCCCCCCGACCACATGCCGCGGTAATCGAAGTACATGGGACGCTCGGCCACGATAGACTGTTGGTACTCAACCTTTACGGAGACCTCCTTATCGGGGCCTACCGTAGCGTTGACGTTAACCGTGAACCTGGACTTGGCTGGGACCTCCACCTGCTGCTCCTGGGTGCTCCCGTCGGTGAAGAGGTAGGTTATGGTGGAGGCCGCCGGGTCGTCCCCGGGATTGCCCAGACAGAGGTATTCCTGGAAGCCGCTCCCCGTGTAGCCCTCGGCGAAGTAGTAGGTGCCGGGCAGGTCGCCGGCCCAGACCTGGGTGCCGCTCGTGCTGTTGTAGGTCCCGGCATAGAACTCCCCCTGATACTCGACCATGCTGTGGATGAAAGGGTTGTCGGTCGGGTCCGCTATCCCGAAGCCGTTCGCGTTCACCTGGGTCCACTTCGTGCCGCCGTCGTAGCGCCACACCTGGCAGCCGTTGACGTCGTTGGAGGTCCCGGCGTAGAGACTGCCCTTGAAATCGTCCATCGCCCAGATGTCTTCGTTCAAGGCCGGGTCGGCTATCCCGAAACCGTTCTGATTTACCTGCGTCCAGTCCGTCCCCCCGTCGTAGCGCCACACCTGGCAGCCGCCGCCGTGGTTGGGTGACTCCGCATACAACACCCCGTTGCAGACGGTGAAATTATGGATGGAACTGTTGTTGACAGGCGTGGCTATGCCGAAGCCGTTCTGGTTCACCTGCGTCCATGCGGTCCCGCCGTCATAGCGCCATACCTGGCAGCCCGAGACCTGGTTCCAGGTGCCGGCGTATATGTCGCCGGCGCAGCTTGCCATGCTCCATATCTGCCTGTTATCGCCGGGCACGGCTATGCCGAATCCATTCTGGTTCACCTGCGTCCAGGTGGTCCCACCGTCGTAACGCCATACCTGGCAGCCTACGCTCCCACTACGGGCCCCGGCGTAGATGCGGCCTTCGTGGACGACCATGTCGTGCGCGCCGCTGTTGATGGGAGGAAACGATACGCCATCGAAGCCATTCACGTTCACCTGGTTCCAGTCCGTCCCGCCGTCGTACCTGTATACCTGGCAGCCCTCGAAATTGTTCCAGGTGGAGGCATAGAGCACACCGTCAAGGATGGCGAAGCTGTCGACCGCCTGGTTGTGGGCGGGGGTCCCTATCCCGAAGCCGTCCTCGCTCACCTTGGTCCACGAGGTATCCCCGTTGTACTCCCATACCTGGCACCCGTTGATCTCGTTCCACGTGCCCAGGTAGAGGCGGTCGTTGTACACGACCATGTCGTGGGCGAGCTTATTGCTGGCGGGCACGGGGATGCCGAAACCGTCCTGGTTGACCTGCTTCCAGGAATAAACGTGGGCAAGGGTAGAGGTGGCCGAGACGGCCGTGAGCCCGATAGCCGAAAGACAGGCCATGACGGAAACAAGAAGGATTGTCGCGAGAATCGACCTGAAAGCTGTTCTCCGCAAGGTATTCATTGGCCCCTTCCTCCTCTCCATGTCTGGTTCAAAGGGATAAGCGTTGTGCGTTTCATATCGCCCCGGAATACAATGTCGGCAGCCTCCATCATGCATATGCCATGAGGTTGAGCACATAGCGCTCAGCCCGCAAGCAGCCGGTTGCGAAGCTCGTTCCACGTTCGGCTGCCTGTAATGCAGTGGTGCGGATAATCGCGTGATTCCCCATAGCGTTTCCCGATGCATTTATTCTACCTGAACCGCAGGCGGTTTTCATGGGAAGGTGAAGAATGAAGACGTTTTTTGGGATGATAAGAAGCGGGGGACAGGCATGATGTCAGTCAAAGATGCATAATCCGCATCCGCTTCGATGCCAATATCGCCATCCTCAATGAGGAGATCGAGCACGAGGCATGGTTCTCCGAGTTCCTGGGAGAGGGACCCTCGGGTCACTTCGCGCGCAGGACTCGCGGAGAGCCGCCGTTCGTGTCCGGGTTCCTCCATCCCTGATGAATCGTACAAAGGCTGCGAAACAAGGCCGGGCTGCATCACGCGGCACGGCCTCTCTCTATTCAAGATGCAGGCACGGAGATATATGATGGGTGTGCCGGCGTATGTCATGCCCAAAGATACGAAGCGCGAAAGCTTGCATGGATCGGCTGTACGGGATGGGATAATCAGGGGGTAGTGATTATGGACAAGGGGGATGGTCCTGGAGATGGACGTCGACGTGGTAGTTCCCGGCCACGGCCCGGTGTGCGACAGAGGCGCCCTCTCCCTGGCACAACCTGTAGGGGAGCGAGAATGAAGCTGGTCACCTATGTGCGGGAGGACGGATCGCAACATCTGGGCGTCCTGGCCGAGGAGGGGGGGACTGTTTAGTCTATGGTTGCAGGCCCGAAGCCCACGGCACCGCATCGCCGACCGGCACAGACCTCGGGGGGTTGAAACGTATGAACCTGGCTGATTTTCTCATCGAAACAACAGGCCGCTTGCCGGATCAGAACGCATTGAGCTTCAAGGGAGAGACGGTATCCTTCCTGGAGATGGACCGCCGGGTCGACGCCCTGGTGCGCGGGCTCGGCCGCCGGGGGCTGGGGCTCGGGGACAGATGCGTCCTGATGATGCCGAACTCCATCGCCTGGGTACTGTTATACTACGCCCTCGCCAGGCTCGGCGCCGTCGTTGTGCCCGTCAACCCCGTCTACCGCAGGGGCGAACTGCAGCACATCTTCAGCGACTCGGGGGCGAAAGCCTTCATCGGACACGCCGATTTCCTGGATGAAGCGATGCCCGTCGTCGAGTCGCTGCAGCAAATGAGCATCCGCATCGTGGACGGCGAGGCTGTCCCCGCCGGGTGTGTCCCCCTGTCCGGACTCTTCGACTACTCGCGGAGTACCGTGACCTACGCCGCGACCGCCGCGGGAGACCCCTTCGCCATCATCTATACCAGCGGCACTACCGGGCTGCCTAAGGGAGCGGTGCTCACCCACGGCAACCTCATGAGCGATGTCCTAGCCGTATCGGGGCTGCGTACTTCCGAGCCGGGAGACATCGTGCTTTCGGCGCTGCCCCTCTTCCATATCTACGGGCAGACCCACGCCCTCAACCTGTCCATCTACAGCGGGCTGACCCTGCGCATGTGGGACCGTTTCGACCCCGCCGAGATCATCGCGGCTATCGAGGAGGAGGGAAGCACCGTCCTCTACGCGGTGCCCACGATGATAAACCGGCTGGTGGAGCAGGCAGACTCCTCTCTCCCGCGAAGGTCCAGCCTGCGTTTCTGCGTATCGGGCGGAGCTTCGCTCCCCCTCGAGGTCTTCAAGCGTTTCGAGGAGATCTTCTCTACCTGGATCATGGAGGGCTACGGGCTCACGGAATCCTCGCCGACCTGCCTCGAGAACCCGCCTGGACGCACCCGCATCGGTTCCATCGGATTCCCCGTCCCCGGATTCCGGGCCCGCGTAGTCGATGACGAGGACAACGACGTTCCGCCCGGCGAAGTCGGCGAACTGGTGATCGCCGGTCCGGGGGTTATGCAGGGGTACCTCAACCAGCCGGAGGCCACCGCGGCCACCCTCAAGGGGGGCTGGCTGCACACCGGCGACCTGGCCCGCCAGGACGAGGACGGATACTTCTATATAGTGGACCGTAAGAAGGAGATGATCATCAGGGGCGGCTACAACGTCTACCCGCGGGAGATCGAGGAGGTCTTCTACGAGCACCCCGCCGTGCTCGAGGCCGCGGTGCTGGGCATTCCCCATCATGACCTGGGGGAGGAGGTGGCGGCCGCGGTGGTCCTCAAGCCGGACGCCGGGGCGAGCGAAGAGGAGTTGCAGCAGTTCGTCAGGGAGCGCATCGCGCCCTATAAGTACCCCAGGGTGATAAAGCTGGTGGACGAACTGCCCAGGAATTCCGCCGGCAAGGTCCTGAAGCGCGATATCTCGCTGGAGGGTTAGGCGTCCTCCCGCGGCCGGTTACGGCCCAGCTTCTCATGGGCGCCCACCCATTCATCCGAGGTTATCGCCCCGACCAGGGATATCTCTCCGGCCAGCACTACCGCCGCGACGATCTCGGCGAACTTCCCGGCGTTTCCCGCGCCCCTGCAGCCGAGGATGTCGAGGCACTCTCCCTGCGTAGGCAGGCTGGTTCCGCCACCGACCGTGCCCACGATAAGCGACGGCAGGGTAGCGGCGAAGTAGAGGCCGCCCTCGGCGGGCCTCAGGTCTAGGATATCCACGTGAGATTCGGCGACGTTCGCCGCATCGTTGCCGCAGGCGATGAAGAGCGCGGCGATGCCGTTGGCGGCGTGAAACCCGTTGCTCACGCAGCCGGCGTAGATGGCGCTCAAGGTCCCGCTCAGGAAGTTGTCGAGTACGACAGCGGTCGTGGTCCGCAGGCGCTCCCTCAAGACGCCCTCGGGTATCTCCACCTCGGCGGTTACCTTCTTGCCCCTGCTCTTGAGCACGTTTATCTGAGAGTACTTCTTGTCCGAGCAGAACTTGGAGGCCAGGTTGAAGGACTCTACCGCGTCCCAGCCCGGGTACGACTCCGCTATGTCCCGGCAGACCTGGCTGGTAGCCAGGTTCACCATGTTCTGACCCGCCGCGTCCCCGGTATGGAAGCCGAAGCGTACGTAGACGTTTCTGCCCAGGTTGAAGATATCGACGTCGCTCAGTCTGCCGTGCGACGTCGTCTTGCTCACGGCGGCGTCCATGATCTCGCGCTTGTCCGCGAGCCACCGGGTAAACTTTTCCGCTTCCGCGAGGGAGGAGAAGCGGAACATCGGGGCGCGCTGCATATGGTCCTCGAATATCTTCACGCGGCATCCCCCCGACTCCCCGATCACTCGCATGCCCCGGTTGTACGAGGCTACCAGCGAGCCCTCCGTGGTGGCCAGCGGCACGTAGAATTCACCCCGGGCGTGGTCCCCGTGGATGAGCAGGGGACCGGCGAGCCCGATGGGGAGCCTGGCCGTGCCGATGTAGTTCTCGATGTTGCCCTTGACGGTTTCGGGAGAGTAGGGGTCTCTTTTTATCCATGCGATGCCCGCCCCCCTCTCCTCGACGAAGAGCTGCCTCTGGAGGACATCCTTTTCCTCGCCGCCCCGCGGAAGCCTGCGTGTTTCGTACGAACCCATGACGCCGTGTCCTTTCCGTCATACCTGTCTTGGCCGGCCTCTACCTGGCCAGCATCTGCCCCAGCCGCCACAGGCCAGGGCTCAATTCCTTGCGCTTGGAGACGACCTCCTCCAGGGGGATCAACGCCACGCCGTTGTATCTCCAGCCGACCAGCATGCCCGTCTTACCGTCGGCCAGGGCCCGTACCGCCGACGATCCCAGGCGGGCGGCGAGATAGCGGTCGTAAACCGTGGGTGCGCCACCCCGCTGGACATGACCCAGGATGGTAACCCGTAGCTCGAAATCGAGCTCATGCTGGCGCTCTCTCATGTATGCGGCGATCTTTTCGACGTTGTTCCTGGCGCCGTCGGCGATGACCGCGATGGCGTACCTCTTTCCCCGCTCGTAGGCCAGGTGCAGTTCCCTGGCAACCTCCTCAGGCTCCATCTCGAACTCCGGCGTGACGATGACCTCGGCCGCACTGGCGATGCCGGACATCAGTGCCAGGTAACCATAGTCCCTTCCCATCACCTGCACAAGGAAGGCGCGGCGGTGGGATTCGGCTGTCGTCCTTATGCGATCGAGGGAAGAGATGATGGTGTTCAGGGCGGTATCCACGCCTATGGATATATCCGTGCCGTAGAGGTCGTTGTCCACGGTGGAGGCCACTCCCACCACCGGGTATCCATGGCAGTGGAGGGCGAAGGTGCCCTTCTGGGAGCCGCTGCCGCCGATGACGATGAGGCCGTCCATATCCATAGCGTTGAGGTTCGCAATCGCCGCGAGCTGCGCCCCCTCGTTTTCGAAGGCCGCACACCTGGCAGTGCCCAGGAAGGTGCCGCCTTCCTGCATCGATTCCTCCAGGTCCCCGACGCTTATGGGGACGATGTCCCCCTCTATCAGGCCGTCATAGCCCCTTTTTACGCCGAGGACTTCTACTCCCAGTTCGACACCCATGCGGTAAACGGCGTTTACCGCGGCGTTCATGCCGGGAGCGTCTCCACCACTGGTGACCACCGCGATGCGTCGCATCTCATTTCCCCTTCACATCGTTATCCGCCAAGCTTCGTCGATCCGGCGCTCAAGACCCGATCGCGTTCATTGGGTACGCGGGTTTCGTGGTTGCCGGTGGGGCGTTAGTGCCGCATACAGTCCTTCAGGCAACCGTTACCCCTGCGCACAGGTAGACGTCCTGAATGGCATGGAAAAGCTCTATACCTTCCTGCATGGGCTTCTGGAAGGTCTTCCGGCCGCTGATCAAGCCCATACCTCCGGCCCGCTTGTTGATCACCGCCGTGCGAACGACGGCGGAGAGGTCGTCCTTGCCGGATTCGCCGCCCGAATTTATCAGACCCACCCTGCCCATGAAGTTGTTGGCGACCTGGTAGCGGGTAAGGTCGATGGGATGGTCGGAACATAACTCGTCGTACATCCTGTCGTCGTATCTGCCATAACTGATACCCGATTGGTTGAGGGCGATGTAGCCGCCGTTCTTGTCGGGCTGTTTCTGCTTGATGATGTCGGCTTCGATGGTAGCGCCAAGGTAATCGGCCTGCCCGGTGAGATCCGCCGCGGTGCTGTAGTCCCGGCCTTTCTGCCTGTAGGCCTGGTTGCGCAGGTAGCACCAGAGGATGGTGCCCATGCCCAGCTCGTGCGCAGCGCGGAAAGCCTCACCGACCTCCTGTATCTGGCGCTTGCTCTCCTCGGAGCCGAAGTAAATAGTGGCTCCAACGGCTACGGCGCCGAGCTCGAAACCCTGTTGCACGGCGGCGAAGGGTATCTGGTCATACTCGTTAGGGTAAGTGAGCAGTTCGTTATGGTTGAGCTTGAGGATGAAGGGTATCTTGTGGACGTATTTTCTGGCCACGCTTCCGAGCACGCCGAGGGTGCTGGCGATGCCGTTGCATCCGGCCTCGATGGCCAGCCTGATGATGTTCTCGGGGTCGAAATAGATGGGATTGGGTGCAAAGGAGGCTCCGGCGGAGTGCTCGACGCCCTGGTCGACGGGGAGGATGGAGAGGTATCCCGTATCCCCCAGCCGGCCATGCCCGAACAGTGTCCCGAGGTTCCTCAACACCGCGGCGTGGCGATCCGAGGGGAGGAATACGCGCTCCATCCAATCGGGGCCGGGGATATGCAGGTTTTCAGTCGGGATCTTGGGTGCAGAGAAATCGAGAAGATAATCGGCTTCCTCCCCGAGCAATCCGCGGATCTCGTCGTAGTCCATGGTGACACCCCCTGAGCATTACCGGACATCTCCAATCGTTTCGGGCTCGAGATCAATGGTTCTTTCCCGAGGCCGGGACCATACTAGTCTCATCATCGCTTCACCCACGCTTTTCGGAGAAGAACCATATCAATATACTACCATCTTGCGTGCAGGTCGTTGCAGCAAGCAGGTTACAGGAAGAGGCGGGTGAGCGAGGTCGCGATGATGCTTACCACGCCGGTCAGGAGCGCCCCCCATGCCAGGTCGACGACGGTCACGATCACCGGCCATTCCTTGAGGGTCGCCTGGTTGGTGAGGTCGTAGGTGGCATAAGCGAACAAGCCCAGGATCGCGCCGAGCCCGAATACCTTGAGATAACCCGTTTCGTTGCTTACCGCTCTCACCACTACCAGGACCGCGGCCCCCAAGGCATATATGAGGTAGAATACGGCGGCCGGCGCCAGCCTGGGTTTGTCGGCCAGAAGGGAACCTATACGTGCCTGGTAGAAGCGTTTCGACATGGCGAAGAGCCACACGGAATCTATAGCCAGCATGGGCAGCAGGAAACAGAAATAGGCGATGACATAAGTCTTCATGATTGTACTCTCCTATGTTCCTCGAGCACGTTTCTTGAACCAGGGGATGAAGACGCTCGTCGTCCGCTTATATTCGTCCCATCCCGGGGTCTTCTCCATCAGCTTCTCGGTCATAGGTATGCCGGATACGAAGAGGAGCATGCCCGTTATGACCAGGGGCCCGATAACGCCGATCCATCCCCATGGCTGATTGAGGGCGATGACGAAGATGCCCCACCACATGGTCGCTTCGCCGAAGTAGTTGGGATGGCGCGTGTACTGCCATAGACCCCTGTCGATGATGGTCCCGCGGTTGGCCGGGTCCTTGAGGAAGGTGTCGAGTTGGTGATCGCCGATGGTCTCGAAGAGGAAACCGATCACCCAAATGGCCAGGCCGATATAATCGGACCATACCAGGGTCTCTCTGATGCCCGACATGATGAGCAGCACGGGTGTGACGTTGAGCATGAGGATGAAGCCCTGGAAGAGGAAGAGCTGGAAGTAGCCGCGCAGGACGAACCACTCCCCCCATTCCTCGCGGAATTTCACGTAACGAGGGTCCTCCCCCCGGCCTTTGTTGCGGCGGAATATGCGTATCCCCAGGCGCAGGCCCCATACGGTCACCAGGGCCGCAACCAGGAGCTGGCGCGCCCCGAAATCGGCGTTGATGATAAGTACCACCCAGCTCACGACGATGAAGCTGGGGCCCCAGGCGATATCCAGGATGCTGTTGTCCTTGATGATAATGGCGACGACGAAGAGGACGCTGAAGTAGGCGAAAGCGGTTATCGTCGCAAAGAGTACTGTCTCCGGGATATTCATCTGCCTCCTTCCCTACACCATCATTATCACTGCTCGGTAAGGCCTCTTTGTATGATGTCCCTCACGTCGCGGCTGAGCCTGTCGAGGGATTCGTCATCGTACTCGTCTATGTCAACCGGCGCATGGATCTTCATCGTGGCGCGCCCGGGGAAGAGGTCGAGGGTTTTGGGCGGCAGTATCTCGCGCGTGCCGGTGATGGTGACGGGCAGGATGGGCAGGCCCAAGTCCCGCGCGAGAACGAAAGCACCCTTCTTGAACTCACCCAGTTCACCGGTGCGGCTGCGCGTGCCCTCCGGCAGCATGATGATGGAGGTACCGCCCGTGGCCTTCTGCCGCGCTTTTTCCAGAGATCTGTATGCCTCCTTCGGGTTCGAGCGGTCGATTACGATATTGCCTCCCTTCTCGACAGCGTAGCCGAAGACGGGGTATCTCTTGAGCTCGGTCTTGATCACCCACTTGAGGTCTATGCCCAGCCACCCGAAGAGGACGAAGATATCATAGGAGCTCTGGTGGTTGGAAGCCACTATATACGATTGGCCTTTCCCGATATTCTCCCTTCCTGTCACGGTGACCCGCATAGGGGTGATGAAGCTATTGAAACGGGACCACCACACGCCCGTCGTCCGGTTGGCGACCCTATCGTCGAAGAGGAAGACGAAGACGGCGCCGAGCCCTACGAAGAAGCAGGTAGAGAGGATCAGAAGGGGCAGGAATATCAGCCATTTGTACGGCTGGTAGAGCAGCCACGGAAGCTCCCTGCGGGCCTTCGCTTCAGCCGCGCGTCGCGCGGGAGTACCTACACCCAAGCTCCTGACAACCCCCCGTTCAATCCATGCCGAGCAGGTCGTGGCGTTAGGAGTTATTTTACCCGCCGGTCACCCATTTTAAGCTCACATTTCGGGAGGAGAGACCGTTCAAGCGCACGGTTTCTCCGCTTCCATACCCGGAAGGAATGTGGAGATAAATGCGGTAAATGGTTGTAATATTGCTATGGCGGATCCTTTCGGCTGGGATAAGTGAGGTAAGGAGTCAGCAATGCGGTACCCGCATCTCTGCAGCGAAGGCACGATCGGAAAGGTGGTTACAAGGAACCGAGTGGTAATGGAGCCCATGGGGACGGGAATGGCGAACTACGACGGCACTCCATCTCAACAGCTCATCGACTATTACGGGGAAAGGGCGAAAAACGGGCTGGGCCTGCTCATCGTAGAGGTCACACGGGTCAACAGCGTCCATGGGGCGACAATTCCCAGGCAGCTGTCCATGGCCCATGACCGCCACATCGCGCCCTTCGCCGCGAGCGGGAATACCGGCCCGAGTTCATCGTCTCTCATATGCTGGTGGAGATAGGGGGTGGGGAGATAACGCTGCAACACATGAAATCCGGCGACCGCATCTCACGTCAGATCGACAACGTTGTCCTGGCCGTGGGTGCCAAAGAGGATAAACGCCTAGCCGGGGAGCTCGAGCAGGTTTTTACGCGCGTCCGCACCGTAGGCGACGCGCATCGGGTGGGTCGCATTCATAACGCGGTGCGGGATGCCTTCGATACCGCCTGGGAGCTGTAGGCAGGGGGCCAGTTCCTGTGCGCGTCCTTCTCCTTCCCGGGGGGACGGCAGGCGAGGCCCGATCATGAAAGGGGTTCAATTGAAACGCAAGGACAGGATCATGGGAGTGGCGGCGGCGGGGATGGCGGGCTGGGCGGCATACAGCTACGCAAAGGCGAACAAGCCGGTGCCGCCGGACGATGAGGTGCGGGCGTATACCAGAGCGCTGTTCGAGGGGGTGGGGCTGGGAGAGCTCTACGGCACCTGGAGGGAGGACGCGCTCGACCTGGGGGACCGCAGGCTGGCCCTCTACCATTTCGAGAGCGAGCCGGGCGATCCGGTGATGGTCTTCGTTCCGGGCACCAGCGTTTACGCGCTACTCTATGCCGAGTATATGTTCAAGCTTAGCCGGCAGGGCTTCAACGTCATAGGTTTTGACCCGCGCGGCCACGGCAGGAGCAGCGGCAAGCGCGGGGTCTATACCCTGGGCAAACTGGTGGAGGACGCCTTGGCGGTGATCGACTACGCCTTTGAGACCTGTGGCGACAAGGTAGCGGTTTCCGGCTCCAGCCAGGGTGGCATGATCGCCTTCTACTGCGCGGCGGCGGAGCCGCGCCTGAAGGCGGCCGTATGTCATAACGTCATCGCGCCCGACGAGCCTGACAACGAGCGCATGACCCGCTGGGCCGGCCTTTTCCGACCCTTGATGCCCTTCCTGCCCCACCTGCAGCCGCTTATGGATTCACCGCTGGGAAGATTGATGACCCCCGTCTCCCTCTACCTGGATCTGGAGGCGGAGACCTGCCGGCTCATACCCGATGTGGGTCGATTCCTCAAAGAGGATCCGCTCGTCGCGAGCGCCGTGAGCCTCTCCGCCCTGCACTCCCTGCCGACCACCCCCCTGGCTCGCAGGGTGGAGGAGATCGAGACCCCCGTCATGGTTATCCACGCCGGGCGGGACGATATCTTCCCGGAGGACTACGTGCGCCGAGTATACGACCGCCTCAACTGCGAGAAAAAGTTCCTCTACCTGCCGGACGCGCCACACCTGGTGATGACCGACTACGTGGACGATATCATCCCTCCGCTATCCTCATGGCTCGAGGAGATGATGCAGAGGTGAGGATCCATTACCTGAACTGCGGCACCATGCATCCGCGCTTCACCTCGCTTATCGTACCTCACATGGACAGGGTCCCCTGCCTCTGCCTGCTCGTCGAGACGGATGACGGGTTGATTCTGGTAGATGCCGGTTTCGGTACGCAGGACATGGAGGACACCAGCCGCCTGGGGGCGGGCAACCTGATACTGAATACCCGGCCGGATGCCGAACAGACGGCCGTGCGCCAGGTCGAGCGGCTGGGCTACGGGCGCGAGGACGTCCGGCATATCATCTGCACCCACCTGGACCGCGACCACGCCGGCGGCCTTGGCGATTTTCCCCATGCCCGGGTGCACGTGACCGCCGACGAGCACGACGCGGCGCTTAACCCCAGGGACGCGCGGGAGAGGGAAAGGTACCGGTCCTGCCACTTCGCCCACGGACCTGACTGGGCGATCGTCGAGGGTTCCCGGGGGGAAGAGTGGTACGGCCTGGAATGCGTACGGGACTTGCCGGAACTTCCACACGGGATACTGCTGATCCCCCTCGCCGGGCATACGCGCGGCCACTGCGGCGTGGCGGTGGACAGCGGAGACGGCTGGATCCTCCATTGCGGGGACGCCTACTACGTGAAAGAGGAGTTAAGGGAGGACGGCAGGACTCCCCTGGGCGTCGCGGGTTTCCGGCGCATCGCCCACTGCGACTACAAGCGGGCCATGGAACAGGTCGAGCGGCTGAAGGAAGTCTTGAAGCGGGATACCGGCGGGTTAACGCTCATAGCCTCCCACGACCAGTTCGAATACCGTAACCTCTTCGGCAAGCCGCTCGATTGACGCGGGGGTGAGGACATGCCCGCGAAGGATTTCTCAACTGTCATCGAGATAGCTGCTCCGGCGCAGCGCGTCTGGGACGTGCTTACCGACTTCGCATCGTATCCGCAGTGGAATCCCATGATCAGGCGGGCCAGCGGGGAGCTGCGCGTCGGTGCGCGCCTGAAGGTGCGCTACCAGCCCCGCGGCAGCCGGGGATATACCTTCCGGCCGAAGCTGCTCGCCGTGGAGCCCGGCAGGGAACTGCGCTGGTTGGGATGGCCGCGCTTCCCCGGGATCTTCGATTTCGAGCACTACTGGATCATGGAGGATAAACCGGACGGGAGGGTCGCGCTGCGGCACGGGACCATCATCTCCGGCCTGCTCGCCGCGAAGGTGGCGGAAGCCATGGAGAGGGCATCCAAAAAGCCCTTCGAGGAGATGAACCGTGCCCACAAGCAGCGCGCGGAAGGCAAGCTCCCTTGATGGGCTCCGGATTCTTTAGCGCAACGAGAAGTCGCGCCCGGCGGTTCCTCGTCTCCCCGGGCCCCTGAGGGACACCACGTGCAGCCCGTCCGTGGTATTCCTCGAGGTTGACAACTAGATATTATATGCATAATATTATGAATATAATATTTGTCGAAACCAAGAGCGCATCTAGGGATGGAGGCAGAAGAATGAGCGAGCATATCTACGAGGAACTGGGCCGGCACCTGGACAAGGCCGTGGCCGGCGTGCCCATGTCACCGAAGCTGATAGAGATCCTCGAGATCCTGTATCCGGGCGAGGAGGCCGAAGTCGCGCTGGAACTCGCCATCTACGAGAACCGGACCCTGGCCGATATGGAGGCGGCGCTGCCGGAGAAGGCGGGAAGGCTGGAGGGGCTCCTGGACAGCATGGCCCATCGCGGCACCGTGTTCACCGAGGAGAAGCCGGGCAATGAACGCATATACCGCTTGCTTCCCAGCATCGTGGGTTTCGTGGAGGTCCCCTTCCTGGACGGCCTGGACACACCGGTGAAGCGCGAGCTTTCTCGCCTATGGAAAGAGTACATAAACGAGGGATTCGGGGAGGAGATGGCCAGGGGAATACCACTTATCAGGGTTGTGCCGATCGCGGAATCATTTGAAGACGCTTCCGAAGTGCTTCCCTTCGACGCCATCGCGCAGAAGCTAGACGAAGCGACTTTCATGGCCGTCGGCCACTGCCCTTGCCGCCAGATAGGCAAGTATACCGGCGAGGGCTGCGACCGCCCCACCGAGCGGTGCATGCACTTCGGGAGCCTGGGCCGTTACATGGTGGAGATGGGCAAAGCGCGCGAGTTGACCAGGGACGAGGCGCTCGACATGCTGCGCAGCGCTACGGAGGAGGGTTTGGTGCACGTCTGCGACAACCTGGAGGGAAGCCTGCGCACCATCTGCAACTGCTGCCCATGCTGTTGCGGCTTCTTCCGTGTCAGGTCGCAGAGGGGGTTGGAGACGTATACCCGATCCAACTACATGGCATGCGTGGAGGCCGGCGACTGCATCGGCTGCGGTACCTGCGAGGAGAGGTGTCCGGTAAACGCCATCGCCGTCGTCGATGGCGTCGCGGTGGTGGATGGCGACGTCTGCATAGGGTGCGGCGTGTGCACTCCCACCTGCGAGGGCGCTGAAGCCATCAGGTTGAGACGGCGGGAGCAGACGAGTGCCCCCCCCGACCTGCAGAAATTCCTGGCCGCCCGCATGAAAAGCGCCTAGGCAATACGGGTAGCGCCTATATATAACCGACGGGGGCTGTGGTTGGTGAGGGGAAGATGATGTCGAGCACCAGGAACGAGAGGAAAGACAGGAGTCGCGAGAGGATCATCGAGTCCGCGGGGTCACTCGTGCGCGGGAAGGGCATCTCCGGAGCGAGTGTCGCCGGCGTGATGGAGGGCGCCGGGATGACCGTGGGCGGGTTCTATGCCCACTTCCCATCCAAGCAGGCGCTCGTGGTGGAGGCTCTGCGCCATACGCTGCGCAAGTCGCGCGCGCTGCTCGCGGCGCCGGCCGGCGACATGAAAGGTGCGGACTGGCTGAGAGCGGTGGCGAGGAGCTACCTGTCGAGGTCGCACCGGGACCACCCGGAGAGCGGTTGCCCCCTTCCCGCCAACCTGGGGGAGATAGCCAGGGGGAGCCCGGCCGTGCGCAGGGTGCTTGCCGGGGAGATTGGCGATATGCGGGACGAGCTGGCATCACACCTGGTGGAGGATGGGCTCGAAGAGGCGGACAGCGAGGCGCTCGCCATGCTGGCTACCATGGTCGGAGGCCTCACCCTGTCGCGCGCCCTGCGGGGCAGCGATCTTTCCGACCAGGTCCTGCAGGCCTGCCGCCGTCATATCGAGAGATCTTTGTCCAATCACTGATCACTGATCCAGTCATTCTCGGGGATCACTGCCCGGATCTGCACTATGCCGCATCCACCGCCGCCTTTGTACCAGGACCATGTCCCGGGATCCGTGTCTGCGACCCTGAAAGTCCCGCTTTTGATACCATCGCTTCGCAGACAATGTTGTCACACCAGGCCTCGGAACGCGGGATCTTCACGAGTCACTACCTCTTGCTTTCCTTACGAGGGTTTTGGCCTTTTAATAGTGATATGAAAAGGCATCGGTTTTCTTGCTGTAAGGGGGCTGAGATGAAGAGGATGGGCGGCCGCTTGTGTTCGAGCATGCTTGCATCGGCGGTTACGATCGCGGTTGCGATGGTTGCGGTTGGCTGCGGCCAGGGTAGCGGGCAACAACAGGTATGGGATTTCGACCGGCCCTCGGATTTCATCTTCGACCGCGAGTTGATCAGCGTGAACGCGGGGGACGACTCCATCGCCGAGCTGAAGGAACTCCCGGAAGACGCCTTCTGGAACGTGACCTACGAAGTGCCCCTTCCCGAGCAGGCCCCGGAATACCACCAGGTCGCCTTCGACGCGGACGGCAACATCGTGGCTGTCGGCTCCAATACGGACATGCCAAAAAGGCCGATATCGGGGCAGCTCCTGGTCGCCAAGTACGACCGGGACGGCCAGCTCCTGCCCGGCTGGCCCAAGTTCCATACCGATCCGGTCTACAGGTGGAACGAAGGGGAGGACGTCGCCCTGGACGAGTCCGGCAACATGGCTATCGCGGGCTATTCCATAGTGGACGGGCGGTCGTGGATCTTCTCCATATGGAGGTTGGGGCCGGACGGCAGTATGCTCCCCGGCTGGCCGCAATACGTAGCGAGCAACCAGGCCTACGGCACCGGGATCATCGTCGACTCCAGCGGGGATATCGTGGCCTGCGGGGCTTCCGGCCCAACCGGTCATGACCAGATCCTGCTGGCGAAGTACCGGACTGACGGCACCCCGGTGGAGGGATGGCCAAAGGCCTACAACCCCGTCACCGGTCAGGGGGCTTTCTCCTACGACATCATGCAGGATGCGGACGGGAACCTGGTCGTCGTGGGGTATGCGGGGTCCGCTTCCGGGGGCCGCGACGCGGTCCTCTACAAGCTCGATCGGGATGGTAATGTGCTCCCCGGCTGGCCCAAGGTCTGGGATTCCGGCCCGGGTACGTATGACGAGTACTTCGCGGCATCGCAGGAAGGCAGCGGCGATTACTGCATAGTGGGTACGGCGGAGGGGATGAACGAGGACAGCGGAAAGCTGCTGGTGACCCGTTACAGTGTGGACGGCGAGCAGCGACCCGGCTGGCCGCAGGTCTACGACCGGGAAGGGGTGCGCAATTACAGCCCTCCGGATGCCTGGCGCGGCAGCGTGGACAGTCTGGGCAATATCGCGGCCGCCTTCATCGCCCAGTCGGTGACCCCCGAGGTCCTGACGCTGGAATACGGACCGGACGGCTCCCTGGCGGGCGGCTTTCCCAAGACGGTCGGCAGGGAGGGTTATCTGGTGGGGATGCGCTCCTGCAATATCGATGGTTTCAACAATATCTATACGGCGGGGTTCTCCCACCGTGCAGACGACGAGGACATCGATCACACCACTTTCCTCGCCAAGTACCCCCCCGCGCCCTATTCAACCGGCCGGCCGGCCCTGATCACGGAGTCGGGGCTCGCATACACGAAGCTCATGGGATTCAGCGAGACGGTGGGGGAAGGAAGCGAGGGCAGCGCCGTGTATCAACTCTCACCCGACGGGACAGCCTGGTATTACTTCGATGGCTCGGGGTGGGAAGAGGCGGCAACAAAGTATGAGGCCAACACGGCGGAAGAGATAGACGGCAATATAGGCGATTATGCGCAAAAGATCGGGCCGGGAACGCTCTACATAAAGGCGTTCCTGGTCAGCGACGGCGCCCAGAAGGTCCAGCTCGAGGCGATAACCGTCAATTATGAAGGGTAACGGTCCAGTTGCCGGGAGACGGGACAGGATAAGGCACATGCGGGCGAGGCTGCGCGATACGGCTGTATCCGCTACCGCAACGGAGGGTACCGATCCGTCCCAATGTAGTGGCCCATATCTGGGGAACAAGGGGTGGATGCATGAAGATCCGGGACGCGGGCGGGGAAGATATCCCGCTACTGGCCGGCCTTATCCGCGAGTCCTTCCGCGACGTGGCCGAGCGTTTCGGCCTCACGCGTGAGAACTGCCCCACCCACCCCTCCTTGTGCAGCGAGGCATGGATCGATGCCGCCATGGCCAAGGGCATCAGGTATTTTATCCTGGAGGGCGAAGAGCGGCCTTGCGGATGCGTAGCCCTCGAGCGGGCGGGCGACGAGGTCTGCTATCTCGAGCGCCTGGCGGTCCTGCCGCCGTACAGGCGAAAGGGATACGGGGAGGCGCTGGTAAGAAAGGCCATGGAGGAGGCGAGAGCCGCCGGCGCCCCGCGTCTCGAGATAGGGATAATCTCACAGCAGCGCGAGCTCGTAGACTGGTACGCGAGACTCGGCTTTGGGGAGAAGGGAAGGAAGAACTTCGAGCACCTGCCCTTCGAGGTGACCTTCATGTCCTATGGGCTGTAGGCCAGCCGCTATGTCCCACATGGAACCGTCGCCTATGCGGCTGAGAAGTGGCTGACTCAATAGATTGTTAGCATTGCAAATGATCTTGATTGCCTGTAAGTTGATGTAAAGACAATTGTCGCAAGGTCCTGGAGAAGGAAGAGGATTGCAGGAGTCCGAGACGGGATAGTGAGGATGATGGAGAGGAATCTCAGGCTCGTATGCAGTAAAGCCCTGCATGAGGATGCGGGGCGGGGGATGCCGCCCGTGGCGGATGAGGACGGATATCTCCTGGATGCTTATTCCCGCGCGGTTTCCGGTGCCGCGGAGAAGGTCAGCCCATCGGTGGTGAACATCTCCGTGACGCAGAAAGCGCAGAGGCGCGAAAGACCCGGAGGGCTTCCATCCGGGGAGACGCAGGGTACAGGCTCCGGCTTCATGTTCACCGGAGACGGCTTCATCCTCACCAACAGCCACGTGGTGCAGGGAGCCCGCAAAGTGGAGGTCACCCTGCCCGACGGCAGGAATTTTCGGGCCGATATAGTGGGAGACGACCCCGACACCGACCTGGCGGTGGTCAGGATAAGCGCACCCGGGCTGGAACCGCTGTGCCTGGGCGATTCCCAGTTGCTGCGCGTGGGCCAGCTGGTCATCGCCGTGGGTAATCCCTACGGCTTCCAGTGCACGGTGACCGCCGGGGTCATCAGCGCCCTGGGGCGTTCCCTCCGTTCCCGCTCCGGGCGGCTCATAGACAACGTCATTCAGACGGATGCCGCCCTGAATCCCGGTAACTCCGGGGGCCCGCTGGTGAACTCGCGGGGGGAGGTCATCGGGGTGAATACAGCCGTCATCTATCCCGCCCAGGGGCTGTGCTTCGCCATCGCCGTGAACACCGCCAAGTTCGTGGCGGGCAGGCTCATACAATACGGCCGGGTGAAGCGCTCCTATATCGGGGCGGCGGGACAGGACATTTCCCTCAACCGGAGGGTGGTGCGCTACCACGACCTGCCGGTGAGCAAGGGATTCCTGGTGACCCAGATGGAGCCCGACAGCCCGGCCGCGCGGGCCGGCCTCAAGGAGGGGGACATCATCGTGGCCTATAACGGCTGCCCCATCGCTGGCGTGGATGACCTGCACCGCATGCTCAGCGAGGAACAGATAGGCGTGAAGTCCAGCCTCACCGTCATCAAGCGTGCGAACAAGAGAGAAGTCGAGATAGTGCCGGGGGAGAAGAAGACCGGCTAAGGGGAGCGGCATGCGCAAGGTCCTTATTGCCTGGGTGGTGGGGGCTACCACCTGCGCGGCGGCAGCGAGCCGCCTGCAGCCCAGGTCGATGCTGCATCCGTGCGACTGGTCCATGCACGAGGAGGGTTCGGTAAGGCGCGTTTACCGCAGCCTATCCCACTTCCTCTACCACCTCAGGGAGCTCATGAGCGTCCAGGCCCCCATCTCCGAGGTCTATCTCGGTCGCGCCATCTCCCCGGCCTTCCGGGAACGCATCATGCTGGTCACCGCCTATGCCAACGAGTGCTCGTGGTGACAGTTCGCGCACGGGCGGTTCGGTCGGATCGCGGGGATGACGGGGGAGGAGCTGAGGGAACTGGTGGAACTGGATCCCGAGAGGTTCGATGCGCGCGAGCACGCGGCCCTGTGCTGGGTGCGGGAGACGCTCACGCGCAGGGAGGGAGCCTCGAGAGATACACTCGAGAGGTTCGAGCGGGCCTTCGACGAGCGCCAGCGCAGGCATATCGTCGCCACCATGAAAGCGATGTACTTCTTCAACCTGGCCGGCAATACCCTGGACGGCTGGCTGCGCCGCATGCTCGGCCAGCGCGAGGATGCGCACGAAGCCTGCGTGCTATCCCGCGATTGAGAGGGCAACAATCGCTTTTCAGGGCATGTCGCACCGATGATCTGTGCAAGCTGCCGCATACTATCGTCAGGAGTAGGGAAGAAACGGATGAAGACTATCGGATTGATCGGCGGAATGAGCTGGGAGTCGACGGCGGAGTATTACCGCATCATCAACCAGGCCGTGAAGGAGAAGCGGGGCGGCCACCACTCGGCAAGGCTGGTTCTCTATTCCGTGGATTTCGAGGAAATAGAGGATCTGCAGCACCGCGATGGGTGGGAGGAGTTGACGCAGCTCATGATAGATGCGGCCCGGCGGGTGCAGGGAGCCGGGGCGGACTTCCTGCTCATCTGCACCAATACCATGCACGTGATGGCAGGGGAGGTGGAGGAGAGCCTCGATATTCCTTTGCTGCATATCGCGGATGCCACGGCGCAGGAGATAAAGGGGCAGGGTCTCACCAGGGTAGGGCTCTTGGGCACCAGGTTCACCATGGAGCAGGATTTTTATAGGGGAAGGCTGGAGGGTGCATACGGCATCGAGGTCCTTGTCCCCGGGGAGGACGACAGGAGAGCCATCCACGCCATCATCTACGACGAGCTGTGCCACGGAATCGCAAAAGCAGCTTCGCGGGAGTTGTTCATGCGGGTCATGGATGACCTGGTAGCGCTGGGTGCGCGGGGTATTGTCCTGGGTTGCACGGAGATCCCGCTGTTGATCGGACAGAATGACGTCGGGGTTCCCGTGTTCGATACCACCAGGATCCACGCGCTGGCCGCCGTGGAGCGCGCAGTGAAGGGATAGAGCGCAGGATCTCTCGATCATCGCACCTGCGCAACGATGGCGGTAGATAGACTGCCATTAACGCAAGCCCGACCATCCGTCGCTCATGCTTCTTGGGAAGATAAGATCATTGTCCACTTAGCAGAATCTTAACAGTCGCGAGGTATCATCAGTGCAACATAAGGGAGCGAGCGGGGAGAGAAAACGATGAGCGATATAGGGGGTATGGGATGAAAGCGACTGTGGTCATACTGACCGTATTACTCTGCGGAACCGCGCTTTTCGTCGCTGGGTGTCCGCGGGCTGAAAGACTGGCTGGATCGGAAGAGGCGGGGACCTCCGGCGAAACGGGGGAGAGTTCCGCCCAGGGCTCGGGGGCGTTCACGGAGGTCCCCGGCGAGATAAGCATCTATCCCGGCGCATCCCAGGTCGGCAGCGGCAGGGATATAACCGTGAGCGGCCTGAGGATAGAGGGGACCATCGACGGTGCAACCTATCATGTCGAGGCAGATTACGATGATGTGGCGGCATGGTATCGTGAACAGCTTTCGGGGGCACTGGAGTTCGCCGCTACTGTAAGCGGTGAGCGGGGCAGCGGGAGAGGCACGATATTCGTCTTGCTCTCCGGCTCTGGCATCGGTACGGCGGTCACCGTGGCCACCGCGGAGGGCGGCTCGGGCACGACCATCAACATCGGCAGCTGGCAGGGCTCTGTACAGGAGGGGACGTAACACGACCGCCAATCGTTAAGAAAACAGGTTGCGAGGAGTGTGGAATTATATCTCGTCGGAGGTGGAGCAAGGCGAGCGGCGGGACTGCCGGAAGGGTCGTGCGCAGGCGCCGCTTCTAGGTCGCCGCTGGAGCATGAGAACCCACAGTCATCCCATATTGCGTATCCTCTCAGCGCGCTCGATAGCTGGTGAATGAGTATTTAAAGAGCGTGCAAAGAATCTAGCTGAGCCTTTTGGGGGGTCGAGCGGCTGGTTGAAAAGCATATGGCTTATGAACAATCCGCCCCATAACGAACTGCGCGATCTCGAGATATCGGACATCTCGATGGCCCTTGTTACATCCTCCGGGCTCTTTGTCAGTAACAGGGCGTGTTCGTCGGCCAGATGATCCCGGCTCTTCGGGATTACGGCAAGGAAATAGGCAAACCACAGCGGAAGGAGGATTATGGAAAGCGCTCCACCTATGATGTGCAGGAGGGTTCCGTAAACGGGATGGTAGTTGAATTGCATGACCGTGGGATCGTCATACAGGTCGGGCATCAGCCAGTTACGGCGTTGCGATGACTGGGAGAGAAGGATAGCGCCCGAGATGCCGGTTCCCAGCGCCCAGAGTCTGATATCGCCGGTCAAGATGTGATAAATCTCATGCGCGAACATGGCCTCGAGTTCTCCCCGGTCCAACCTCTCCACTGCCTCTCTGCTGACCAGGATTTCAGCGTTATCAGGATTCGAACCTACGCTCTGGCAATTGATCCCACCCATAATCACGGGCCTGCATCCAATAACAGGTAAGCCCGCCGCCAGGGATACCCCTTCTGCAGCGAGAACAAGTTTTTGCATATCAATGTCTGCCAGGATCGCTGGCGGAAAGATCCTTTTAAACACGTCCTTGCTGCTACGAAGACCAAGATAGAAAAGTAGCGGGAATGCAAGGAGCGTTACGCCCGTGGAGATGGCTAAGATAATGAGCATCTCTACTCTCCAGCGCATATCCTCCGGGCTAAATAAAAGTGTTACGAGGAAGACCACGATCAAAGCAATGAGAAAGAAAAGTAGTGCAGCCAGAAAGACCCTTCGCCTGTTTGACCGTATCGCATCAAGAACGAATGTCTTCTCATGTATATCAGGCATGATCTTGTCCCTGGTTCAGCATTAGCTTTTTCTCGTGATAATCCATCTGTCCTGCCGTAGTAGGATCAACAATGTTTGACTCAATGTTAAGTTCCAC
The DNA here is from genome assembly GCA_003598015.1 of Actinomycetota bacterium. Taxonomy (GTDB): domain Bacteria; phylum Actinomycetota; class Geothermincolia; order Geothermincolales; family RBG-13-55-18; genus SURF-21. The sequence continues at coordinate 66,969 of QZKE01000021.1, forward strand.
GCATAGTGCAGCTTTCCTTGCCGTATATGGATCCGTTGCCCGGCGTTAATCTCGTGTGCCGCCGGGGATGGGCATACCGCTCACCGGGTCGGCGCCCTCGAGCAGGTACTCGGCCGCCTTGAGGCCGCTGAGCATGGCCGAGGGAACACCTCCCAGGGCGAGCGTGGAATAGGCCTGATACCCGGCCATGTACAGGCGGGGTATGGGAGTGCGGATAAGCTCCACGACCTCCTGGTCCGATCCCTCGAGATATTCCCAGGACCACCCGGCCACCGCCCCCCCGCTCCTGCCGCCCCTTTCCTCGAAGGTGAGGGGCGTGGCAACGTCCATGTATAACACGGCGTCCTGCAGGCCGGGGATGAAACCGGATGCCTCCCCGACCAGGGCGTCCGCAAGGGATTTCTTGTAGGCGAAGTAACCCGGGATGCGCCGTTTGCGCCGCGGCCGGAAGCGCGCGAAGTGCCGGAAGGGGGCTGCGACCCTGATAACCAGGACGGCACGGCCCTCGGGGGCCAGCGCGGGGTCGTCGGCGCTGAGCAGGGTGGCCTCCAATTCCTCGCCCGCCAGGGCCTCGGGGTCGATCTCCGGGGCGTCCCAGTCCGGGCCCCCTTCACGTGGAGGGACCTCGCCTCCATCCCTGCGGTAGATGATGCGGCTGGCGTCACGGTACGCGGAAAGGTCTGCGCGCGACTCGTCCAGACCCAGGCACACCTGCAGGTTGGAGGCGGTCTGACGCGCCTCCGCAACCGCGCGGTACACCTCGTCGGGAACCGCGTCGCGGGGGAGAAGCCGCAGGAAGGTAGCCTTGAAATCGGCGTTGGAGATCACGGCATCCGCCTCCAGCCGGGTGCCGTCAGCGAGGAAGGCACCCGCGGCCATTCCCTTTTCCACCAGGATCTCGACGGCTTCGGTACGCAGCCAGAGGCTTCCCGGGCCTCCGGGGTTGAGCAGGTGCTCATCCGCCGCGCTCCCGCCGGCTCCAAGAACGGGAGCTTCCCAGCCGAGGCTTGCCGCCAGAGTGTCGCTGAGCCCGCGGATTCCACCCGACGGATAATGGATGCCCCTGTCGCAGAGGAGGGACCACATGGCCGCGAGCAGGGTGATGCCGGAGTAGGGTTCGCGGCTCCCCATACTGCCCAGGATGCGCCGCAGCCTCCAATCCCCGATGAGCCTGTCGAGGTAGCCCGCGGCGCTCACGGATTCCGCCTTGCGTGAACGCGATACCCCTTCCTTCGCCAGGCGGTCCTGCAGGGCCGATATCTCCCTCATGTGACTGAAGAAGCGGCTTATGCCCGCCTCCTCGTCGGGGAAGAGCACCGCCAGCCGGGTGATCATCTCCGCATAGGGGAGAGAGAGGGGGGCCCGCAGGCCGAAGGCACTGAGCTCGTAGTACACGCGCTCCAACTCCAGGGGTTCGTCTATTCCCACCTTTATCAGAGTATCCCTGACCAGGTCCGGGCTGCTGAAACCCAGGGGCCCCATGGGGAAGTCGAAACCCTTGCGGTGGTACGCGTAGGCGGTGCCGCCGGGATGGGGATCCGCCTCCAGCACCAGGACCCGCATGCCCTCCTCGAGCAGGCGGGCCGCTGCGGTGAGGCCGCCGATGCCCGCGCCTATTATCAAAGCGTTATATCTTTCCGTCATATACGGCCTTCTTCCCACCGGGAGTCCGTGCCTCTGAATAGTGATATTATTCCCCTCGCTTCCCAAGAAGTAGACATCAAGCGGGTATCTCACCATGCATGCCCTGAAACGCCGAACCGGCCAGTGTAAATGTGCGGTGATAGAATAGGGGAATGCGGACAAGCCGAGGAAAGGGGAAAGCCATGCATGCAATACCCAGGATATTGGCAAAGACGGCCGCCTTGGGGGCGGTGCTTGCCGTAGTCGAGCCCGTCATCGTCGAGCGACGTAAGCGCAGCGAGAGGCGCGATCCCATGGTGTGGTCGGCGAAGGCCGGCGAGGGTTTTCTGTTGAAGAACGCGGAGGTCGTGGACGTGCTCACGGGCGCGGTCATGCACAAGCGGGGGGTCCTGGTGAAGGATGGAAGGATCGAGGACATCCTCACGGAGAAGAAGGCCGCGTCCGTGGAGGGCGTCAAGACCCTGGACGCGGCGGGGTGTTTCGTGATACCGGGGTTGATCAATACCCACTGCCACATGCTCCTCACCATGTCTCTAAGTCTCAGCCCTGATATCCTGGCTGTGACGGGGAGGCAGATTGAGCGCAATTTCGAGGAGTGCATCACTCACGGCGTGACCACGGTGAGAGATGCCGGAACCTGGCCCGTGCTTATGCGCCGCTACATGGACCGCATTGAGGGAGGTGAATTGCTGGGGCCGCGCATCCTCTCCGCTTTTTCCTTCATCAACGCTCCGGGAGGATACCCCTCGGATTACGTCAAGATGCCTTCTTTCCTGGATGCGAAGTGGGGGCCCTTCGTCCATCAGGTCACTACTCCCCAGGAGGCCAGGGATGCCGTGAGGAGGAACGTGGAATGGGGATCCAACTTCATCAAGCTGGCCTTCGACGACCACCAGTTATTCATGGGGCAGAAGGCCATACCGGTCCTGAGCGACGAACTGCTGAGCGCCACGGTAGATGAGGCTCACGCCCATGGCCTCAAGGTATCCGCACATCATCGCTTCCGCAGGGGGTTGGTCAGGGGCAACGATTTCGCCCTGGACGGTATGGAGCATATCGCCGCCGACGATATTCTCGACGATTCCGAGGTGGAGGCATTCGTCGCCGCAGGACGCTATATCATCCCCACCGTACAGACGGGATGGGCCCTGAGTGGGATCAGCAGAAGCGATCCCTACCTCGAGGACCCCCGGGTACAGCACAACCTGGCCAGCCGCCTGGAGACCATCAGGTCCGTATATCCCTCCTTATGCGAGCCACCGGTATATCGAGGCCTGTTAGCCTACGAGAGGAACTACCGCGACCCGTCATATACCGAACGACGCCACATCATGTATACCCTGGATCCGAAGATCGCCACGGAAGGGATCGTCAAGGGGACAGAGAACCTCAATAAGCTTTACCACGCCGGAGCGCTAATCGGGTGCGGCAACGACGGGGGGGTACCCCAGATCGCAGCGGGAATCCTGGGCATCGAGATGGTCCTCCTGGGATCCAGTACGGATATGGAGCCCCTGGACGTGCTGCAGGCGGCGACCATCAACAACGCCCGCATCATCGGCATGGAGGAGGAGCTGGGCACGGTGAGCAAGGGCAAGCTGGCCGACCTGGTGCTGCTCCCCGGCAATCCCCTGGATAACATGGAACACGTGCTGCACCCCAACGCGGTGTTCAAGGAAGGGCAGCTTGTGTTCACGTCGCACAATCCCGACCTGGGAGCCCATTAGAAGGCCGTCACGGGTGGGTCAGGCGGACCATCCGCCGTCGATGTAGATAACCTGGCCGGTGATGTAATCGGCGGCGTCGGACGCCAGGTATACCACGGCCTCCGCCAGCTCGCCCACCCTGCCCATCCTTCCCAGGGGGGTGCGCGCGATGATGGCCTGCGTCAGCTCCTCGCTCTTGGTGACGTATTCGCTCAGGCCCACCTCGAAGAAGGAGGGGCCGAGGGCGTTGACGTTTATCCCGTAGGGGGCCAACTCCAGGGCCATGGTGCGGGTGAGTTGGTTGACGCCCGCCTTGGAGGCCCCGTATACGGAGGCGAGCGGGCTGCCGGAGGCAGCCGCGGCCGATGAGATGTTGATGATCTTACCCCCGCCGCGCTCCATCATGTGCCTGGCCACCGCCTGGGAGAAGAAGAAGAGCCCCTTGAGGTTGGTGCCTATTATCTTGTCCCATGACCATTCCTCGACGTCCACGGCGTTGCAGCGGATGGGATTGGTGCCGGCGTTGTTGACCAGGATGTCGATGGCCGCGAACTCCTCTATCGCCCTGCTCACGGTGGCCTGGATCTCCTCGACAACCATTATGTCGGTGGCGAGGGGCAGGGCCCGCCTGCCCAGGGCGCGGATCTCCTCCGCCAGCTCCCGGTTGGGCTCCAGCTTGCGCGAGGTGAGCACGAGGTCGGCTCCATGGCGCGCCAGGCCCAGGGCTATGCCCCGCCCCAGGCCGCGGCTGGTCCCGGTCACCAAGGCCACCTTTCCCTCCAGGGTATCCGTCTGCATGGTCATATCAACCTCCGTTTCGCTCCGGCGGCCAGAACAGCGGTTATCTCCATTCTACAGTGGCAGGAAGGCGGGGCACATATGGACGCGCGGACGGCGCTTGCTTTAATCTTAAGGGAAACGGGGTAACAGGATCAGAGGGAAAGGCTGCCGGAGATGTGGTGGAGATATGTCTTCATCCGCCCGCTCTTCGCCATCGCGGGCAATTCGAGCAAATACGATCTCAAGGTGACGGGGGTGGAGAACGTTCCCCACTATGGCCCCTTCATCGTGGTGTCTAACCACCAGAGCAGCCTGGACATCGTGGCTATCTCACTGGCGCTCAAGCCGGCGCTTACGCACAGCCACATGTGGCCATGGGCCAAGACGGATATCGAAAAGGGCAGAGAGGGACCCATGGGCTGGGCGCTGTGGAAGGTCTTCGGGGTCATCCCCATCGACCGCGAGAAGAAGGACCACTCGGAAGCCATCATGCTCAGCCTGAAATACCTGCGCCGCCGCGAGCTGGTCTTCGTCTTTCCGGAGGGGACGCGCAGCAGGCCCAAGGAGCTCAAGCCCTTCCAGTTCGGGGTGGCCAACCTGGCTCGGGCGGCTCCCGCGCCCATCCTTCCGGTCGCCACCTACAAGAGGGATGACGGCGGGATACAGGTGAACATCGGCAAGCTCTTCACCCTGCCCCCCAAGAAGAGGATGTTGGAGAAGCTGGGGGATCTCGAGGAGAAGGCGGAGGGCCGGTTCATACAGCAGGTGGAAACGTTGCGGCAGTGGGCGGACACCGTGCCCAAGGACAAGAAGGGGATGAAACTCATCGCCAAGATGGTGAGGATAGTGACGGATTTCGTGTCGCGCCAGGATATCGGCTTCGACCTCTTCTTCCGCCTGGCGGAGGAGGAGGACAACGAATACATCAGGGATAAGGTCCTCGAGTTGCTCCCGAGTGACTGGAAAATAGTGGAGCCCGAGGGAAGACCCAAACCCCTCTCCATCATCAAGAAGGATTAGGGGGTCAGCCTTGTACACGGGACATTTTCGTGACCCTCGTCGTCGCGAGCGTAAGCGAAGCGATCTCGTCCGGACCACGGCCGGTCTCCGGAGGAGATTGCTTCGTCGCTGCGCTCCTCGCAATGACGTTGGCGGCAAATGTCCCCTGCCCGGGGATGAGCGCACAAGGAGGAGGAGATATGCTCTGGACCATCGAGGCTAAGGACGAGTACGGCTACGGCTATACCGCGGGCAGGTGCCAGGAACGGCTTTTCAGGGTCGTACTGAACCGTGCCGCTTCATCGTTGAACAAGGCGGGGGCGGACCCGGCGCTCACACATGCTAAGGCGAAGCGGCACCTGGTAATGCTCGAGGATCGCTATCCGGCTCAGCTGGAACGGATAGGAGGACTCGCGAGCGCCCTGGGCGTCGAGCCGCACGAGGTCGTGTCGGGCGGGATGGCCCTGGCGTCCCTCTCCGGCACGGCATGCACCAACTTCACCGCCGTGCCCCCGGCGACTTCCGACGCCGGGATATACGTCTCCTGGAACCTCGATCTCTCGCCCTTCTTCCGGCTGCTCATCGGCAGGATGCCTCTCTATATAAGGGATGTAGCGGGCAGCAAGCCGTACGTGTGCATGGGGCTGCCGGTGCTCTTCGGGGTGGGGGTGATGAACGGAGACGGCCTCTCCGCATGCGTGAACTCGGTGGGAGCCATGGACAGCGGGGAGGGCCTTACCTTCTTCGAGCTCAACAACCTGGCCATGGAGACACAAGCGACGGTAGACGGGGCGGTGGAGGTATGGAGGGATAACCCGCGCGAAGTGGTGCCCGGGCTGGCCATCGCCATCATCATGAACTCCAACAGCATCTTCGCCGACTTAGGCGGCGACGCCGCGGTCATCGAGCACTCTCACAACCACATGGCGGTGGAGAAGGCCGCGGGACACGACGGGGTGCTGGCCTCGGCCAACCACCACCAGTTCCTGGACCGCTCCCTGTCGGGCGGCGCCGACCCCGTGATCGAGCCGCAGATCGCCGGCTCCTATGCGCGCCTGGCCCGCATGTGGGAGCTGCTGGATGACTTCAGGGGAAACATCGATCCGCTCACCGCCAGGATGATCGCCAGGGACCACGGGCTCAACTACTCCACCCTGGCCGAGTTCGGGATCGAGCGCAGCTATTACGAGGAACGCATCGACGACGCCACCATCTGCTGCCATCCCTGGAACCTCCTCCGCCACCTGCGGCGCCTGGAATTCGAGGACGCCCTGGTCGAGCTGAATGTCGCCTACACCCTCAACCACATCCTCATGGACCCCAAGCGCTGCACCATCTATATCACCCTGGGGAAACCCTGCCGCAAGCAGTACATCCCCATCTGGCTCGGCGACGCCCTGCGCATGGAATGGGCGGACGAGGCCAGGGGGGAGATTGACTACGCTCCCGACCTCCTGCCCAGGGCGCACGCTGCCCGTAAGGACATCTTCCGCCGTCCCGACCCCACGCAGGCGAGCGAATCCATCCGTTCCGTCGGCTTGAGGCTCTTCGCGGCCCTGGATCGCATGATGGCCTCGCGGATCGTCAAACAGTAACAGGCTTGACCCCAAGGCCTCGAGTGACCGGTATCCACGCGGGGCCGGTATCGTCGAAGAAGGATTCTTGCGGCCACGACACCAATCGGCCCCCGGGCCTCAAGCCTGGCCTGACCCCATCCTCGGTCTTCCGAAGGCGCGCGCGGTGATCTTGCGCTCCAGTACCAGGGCGGCGCCCCCCGGATCTGAGATAGTAAAATCTTCCATGTAGCGGTCGAGCTCCAGCTCACCCGCCCCGGCGGATCGCGCCGCACTTGTCGCCAGTTGTACGGCCTTTTCCTCCATCGTGTCGGTGGCGGAGGCGAGATCGGGAAAATCGTAGCGCCCGTCGGATGCAAAGGCGCGGTAGGTCTCATCCGGCTGCCTGCGCACGATCACATCCTCGCGGTGGCTCACCACGCCGGCAACGGCCCCCACCGCGTTGGCCACATCCATGAAGGGTGGGATCACGCACTCGCTGGAGAGAAAGGAGGCCACCGGAGCCAGGAAGAGGGCCGCGGGCGCCCCGGCCGCCAGGATAGGAGCCTTGAGCGACAGGTCAAGGCGCACGCCGCGCGAGTCACCGCCGTCCATCCACCTGTCCAGCAGGGCCCTGTCGCTGTCCTCCAGCTCGAGGAGGAAGATGAGCACCTGCCTGGCGATGATCTCGCGGGCCCTGTCCCTGACGTTCTCGATGAGTTCGTCGGGGGAAACCCCCACCAGCTTCCCCGCCGCTTCCACAGCGGAGCGCGAGAGAGAGACATCTCCCACCGCGCATGCGCCGGCGGCGTTGAAAATATCGGTGGGGGTCAGGGAGGCGCGCATGACCGCCCCCTGGTGCTCGAGGTTCATGAGGCGCAGGGAGACCTCGGGGTTAAGGTCAGATGTCTTGAGCTCGAGATGGGAGAGGGGCCCGCTCTCGAGCCTGCGCGCCAGTTCCACGTCGGAGTGGTCGCCTTCAGCCGTGTCTCCGTCCTCCACCCTGACCCAGAAGGTCATCATGTCCGGGACGGACCACCGGGAACGGGACAACCCGATCCTCTCCAGGTCCGCCGCGACGGATGCATCACCGGGGAGCTGGGCCACGGGGAGGACCCGGCGCGGGCCCACCTCCAGGCCTCCGTCCCGGGACAGCTTGATCCAGGAATCTCCCCCCAGGCCGATGGTGCGGATGTCGATGGCCTCCACGCGGGTCGCGAGGTTTCCCACCACGGCCCCCTCGCTGTTGATGGGCGGCAGGCCGTCCTTCACCCAGGCGATGTCGGTGGTGGTGCCCCCAATATCGATGACCACGCCCTCGCGCCGCCCGGAGAGGGTCAAGGCGCCGACAACCGATGCGGCCGGTCCAGAGAGTATGGTCTCCACGGGGCGCTCCAGCGCCATGTCCGCGCCCATGAGGGTGCCGTCACCGCGTACCACCATGAGGGGGCAGTGCATACCACGTTTCTCCAGAATCGACTGCACCGACGCGATAAGCCTGGTGATGAGGGGGATGAGGCGCGCGTTGATGGCGGCGGTGGTGGCGCGCCGGGGAGCGTCCAGTTGCATGGAGAGTTCGTGTCCGCAGACGATGGGCTTGCCGGTCTCCCGGGCGATGATATCGCGCGCCCGCATCTCGTGGACGGGGTTGCGCACGCTGAAGTAAGCGGAGACGGCGAAGGCGTCGCCCCAGGCGGCGCTCTCCCTGACGGCGGCGCGCAGCCCCTCCTCGTCGAGGGGTTGCACCTCTTCCCCCCGCACATCGTGCCCGCCCGCCAGACGAAACACGCGGGCGCCGAAGGCTGAAACGCCGGCAGCTACTTCGTAACCGATGAGCATGAGGCACGCTCTGCCCCCGCGACCCTCTACGATGGCGTTGGTGGCCAGCGTGGTGGAGAGACATGCCAGGCGCGCGTGGCGCAACAGATCGTGAGGTATGCCGTCGAGGACGCCGTCTATGCATCGCGTGAGGTCGTGATGGCTGGTGGGGTACTTGGCGGAGGCGAGAACCTCTCCCTCGTCCAGATCGTAGACGACGGCATCAGTATAGGTGCCGCCGCAGTCCACTCCCAGGCCTAGATGTCCGCTGTGTTGATCGCTCATTTCATGCTGCATCTTTCGCTTCCCGCCGCCCCTATATTATTAGCAGGAATCGCCTCTCCGCGCGACCGCGGGCTGTTCACCCCGAGTCATTATCCATATGGCGGGCACCGGGCAGGCGACGGATTTCGTGTTATATTTGTGCACGAGATATTGGCATGAGCGACCTGTGGCAATCGGGAGTGGTCATGGACGAGAGCGTGGAGGCATGCGCGGACCTCTGTCCCTTCTTCACCCCGGAGGGCATCGTGATAGTCGGGGCGCGGCGGTCCCCGGGGTTCGGGTTCATCCTCCCCATAGCCCTGCAACGGCAGGGATGGGGGGACCGCCTGTTCCTGGTCAATCCCGCCGGGGGAGAGCTGCACGGCCTGCCTCTCTACGAGAGGATCGCCGACGTTCCGGGCGCTCCCGACATGGCCGTGGTCATCGTCCCGGCCACGGTAGTGCCGCAGGCATTGCGGGAGATCGGAGAGCGCGGCATCAAACACGTGATCATCGAAAGCGCGGGTTTCACCGAGATAGGGGAGAGGGGCAGGGCGCTGCAGGAGGAGGCGAAGAGCATGGCCTCCCGCTACGGCATCAGGGTCATCGGCCCCAACTGCGTGGGGGTGATCAACACCTCCAACCGCCTTTCCACCGTGGAGGTAGTGGACGAAGCGCTCAACCCCGGCCCGGTGGCGGTGATCGCCCAGAGCGGCGTCTTCGGCAACATACTCCTGGACGGCCTCCACCAGAAGGGACTGTATATCTCCAAGGCGGTCACCCTGGGCAACCGCATGGACGTCAACGAATGCGAGATCCTCACCTACCTGCACCAGGATCCTGAAACCTCGCTGATCATGATGTACCTGGAGGGCGCCGCAGACGGCAGGTTGCTGCGCGGGACCCTGGACCGGGTCACCCGGGACAAGCCGGTGCTGGTGCTCAAGAGCGGGCGCACCGGTTCGGGGCGGCAGGCTACCGCCTCCCATACCGGGAGCATGTCCGGGGAAGACGAGCTCTACGAGGCGGCGTTCAGGCAATCCGGGGTCATCCGCGCGGACAGCCTGGACGATCTGGTGGACATGGCGCGCGTCTTCTCCACCCAGCCCCTGCCCTCCGGAAAGCGTCTGGGCATCACGACCTCCAGCGGCAGCCTGGGGGCGCTGGCCACGGACGCCGCTGTCAAGGCCGGGCTGGAGCTGCCGCCCCTCGATCCCGCGTCGGTGGAGAGGGTGCGCAGCATAGCCCCGCAGTGGATGAACGTGCGCAACCCCCTGGACGTGGGGCCCTCCGGCCAGTTCCTGCCGGCCATGACCGCCCTGCTCGAGGACCCCAATATCGACATGGTGCTCTCCATCGCGGTGATGCCCTTCGCGGTGTTCCGCGAATTCAAGCAGCGCGGAATCTCGGTGAAGGACTGGTTGGGTTCTGCCCCCGAGCTACGGGATCTCGCACCACACAAACCCGTCATCCTGTGCTCCATCGGGGACAGGGGCTTCATCCAGGACCTGGACGAAGCCGTCGGACCCGAGGTGCCCGTGCTCACCTCCCCCGAAAGCGCCGCTCGAGCCCTGGCCGCCCTTTACCGATACAAGGTGATGAGGGACGCAAGGATGCAGGATAAGTGACGCCGGACGTTATGCCTGGGCGGAGATGGTGTATGTGCCCCTCAACGATATCTGCATCGGCATCTTCATCTTCGCCCTCTGCATCATGCTTGCATCCCGGTCGAGCGCGAAAAAAGCCATGTGGATATTCTGGGAATACCTGCAATAGCGACGCAACCCATGTCTTGACAGGGGTTATGTATAGGGGTTAAATTAACAGAACATTCATTTAATTTACCATTGTTCGGTGGGACACGTGCGGGGGGAGACATGGCCCGGCCCAGGGACAAGGCGGAGACCCGGAAAAAAGAGATCCTGGAGAACTTCTATGCCGTCCTGGCCACGGAGGGCCTGGAGGGCGCGTCTATCGCGAAGATAGCGGCTCGCATGGGCATCCACCCCAGTCTTATCATCCATTATTTCTCGAACAAGGAGGAGATGATTGTCGGCCTGGTGGATTACATGCTCGGCAAGTACGAGGAGACCTTCCTGCCCCGACTGCGGGAGATCGAGGATCCCGAGCACAGGCTGGAGGCGGCTATCGACGCAATATTCGGAGTCGATTGGGCCAGGCTGTTGGACCCGTCTGTCTTCTACGCCTGCATATCACTGAGCTTCCGCAACGCCAGGGTCATGGAGAGCTTCAAGAGGATGTACGGCAGGCTACGCGAAGTCCTGGTGGAGGAGATAAGCGATCTCGCCGCCCGGGGGCTCATCGTCAAGGCAGATCCCGGCAAACTCGCCGACCTCATCATCTCCCTGCTGGAGGGATACGATTTCTACCGCTATATCATGGAGGACAGGATAGATTTCGACGCGCTGGCGCAGTTCTTGAAGGAGAACGCACTGTCTATTCTCAAGGCGGATGTCTGAGGCGCATGGCCGCGGTATGCGGGATCGGCTCATGCGTCCGCGCGGAGTACGGGTTCGGGTCTGAAAGGGGGAGATGCCATGTTCTCGCTTGACGGGAAGGTTGCGGTGATAACGGGGGCTGCTTCCGGGTTGGGAAAGGCGACGGCCCTGCGCTTCGCGCGGGCTGGCGCGAAGGTTGTGCTGGCGGACATCACCGATGCGAAGGAAGTGGCCGTGGAGGCGGGCGGTATCTACGTGAAGACGGATGTCTCGCAGGAGGAAGAGGTCAAGGAGCTCATGCAGGCGGCGGTGTCGGAGTACGGCAAGCTCACCACGGTGGTGAACAACGCCGGCATCGGCGGCCAGATGGGCACCCTGGACAGCATTACCAGGGAGGGGATCGACGAAGCCCTGGACATAAACTTCAAGGGGGTGCTGTGGGGCATAAAGCATGCCGCCCCGCTCATCGCGGACGGGGGGTCCATCATGAACACCGCCTCCTACGCGGGGCTCTTCGGCACCCCCACCTACGGCTGTTACGTGGCCTCCAAGGCGGCTATCATCGCCATCACCAAGACCGCCGCCCTGGAACTGGCCCCTCGGGGCATCCGGGTCAACTGCATCTGCCCCGGGACCGCCGATACCCCCATGGCCTACATCGAGGGGGCGGAGGTGGAGCTGAAGCTGGCCTGCATGCTGCAGCCGCTGGGACGGCTGGTGCAGCCGGAAGAGGTGGCGGCCCTCTACCATTTCCTGGCAAGCGATGACTGCGCGATGGTCACCGGCCTGGCCATCCCCATCGACGGCGGCATGACCGCGGGGCCGGGCCTGGGAGTAATCGGCCCTCTGTACGAGAAGATCTTCAGCGAAAGCCTGGACATAGAGGATTTCAAGGCGGAAGGATAGGCGGTTATCTAAAACAAGCTGGTTAACGAAAGGATTGCAGGAGGTGCGATCATGGCGAAGGTAACGGGTGGAGAAGTCATAGTAAAGTGCCTGGAGAAGGAGGGTGTAAAGAGGATATTCGGCATCACGGACGCCGGCTATCATCCGGTGATGGGGGCCACCGTCGACTACGGCATCAGGTGGGTGGGCCCGCGCCACGAGGCGGCGGCGGCGCACATGGCAGACGGGGTGTTCAAGACCACGGGCGAGATCCCGGTGGTCATGGCCGGCTACGGCCCCGGCACCGCCAACCTGGTATCCGGCCTCATCTGCTCCCGCGAGGAGGGCGTGCCCATGGTGGCCATCTCCTCGCAGGCCCGCTCCGGCCTCGTCTACCCCTTCGTGTCCGGGGCCTTCCAGGCGGTGAACCAATACGACATCATGAAGCCAGTGGTCAAGTGGAACGCGGTGGTCCACCACTGGGACCGCATCCCGGAGGTCATCCAGAGGGCCTTCCGCGAGGCCATGGCGGGGCGGCCGGGACCGGTGCACATAGACATACCTTACGACATCGTCTTCGAGGAGGGCGACGACGCTGAGTTCAAGTACCTGGAGCCGTACCAGTACCGGCCCATGGTGATGGAGCCGCCGGCGGTGCAGATAGAGGAGGCCGCCAGGCTCATCGCCGAGGCAGAGAACCCCATGCTCATCGCTGGAACGGGCGTGCTGAACTCCGGGTCGTGGGAGGAATTCCAGGAACTGGTCGACCTCCTCAACTGCCCCGCCTCCACCTCCATGTCCGCGAGGTCCGCCTTCGACAACGACCACTCCAACTACCTGCTGGGCCTGGGCGAGGCGGCCCTGACGGCGCGGCGGGAGGCGGACGTTGTCCTGGCGGTGGGG